>CAYTJB010000075.1:8018-12051 GCA_964437995.1 uncultured Bacteroides sp.
AACGGTATGTTCAAATACCCAAGCTTGCCAAAAGAAGTAAACAACGTAAACATCGTATGTAAAATTGATAACAAAGGCGGTTCTGCCGATAATACCACCATAGATATTTCAAATTTCCATATCGAATTAGCCGGCAACCCTATTGATATGAAATTATTCCTTAGTACACCCATTTCCGACCCTGCCATTAACATGAACATCAAGGGGGCTTTAGATATGGCAAGCGTAAAACAAGTGTATCCTATGGAAGAAGGGCAGGATATGACAGGAAGTTTCAAAGCTGATGTTACCATGAAAGGGAAAATGTCTTCAATTAAACAGGAAAAATACAATGAGTTTATTGCCGAAGGCTTTTTGGATATTCAAAATATGAAATACAAAAGCAAAGATTTTGCACAAGGTATTGACATAAAAGCTGCTCGTTTAAATTTTACACCTCAGTATCTTGATTTAGCACAATTTGATATGATGATTGGCAAAAACGATTTTTCTGCCAAAGGAAAACTCGAAAACTATATTGCCTACTGGCTCAAAGGCGAAACCATCAAAGGAAGATTGGAAACGAAATCAAATTATTTCAATCTCAACGATTTAATGGCAATGGCTCCCAAAGACAGTGCTACTGCAAAACCTGCTGCTAATGCCGAAGCTAAACCCATGTCTATTTTTAAAGTGCCTGCCAATATTGACTTTTACATGAATGCCGATTTTGCAAAATTGATTTACGACAACATGGAAATGGACAATGTAAATGGCGTAATTGAAGTAAAAGACGAAAAAGTAGCTATGAAAAACCTTAATATGAATATGCTCAACGGCAAAATGGTAGTTACAGGTGCTTACTCAAGCAAAGACCCCGAAAAACCAGAAGCTGATTTCATGCTCGATATCAGCAATTTTGACATTCAAAAATCTATGAAAACCTTTGCTACCATGAAAAAAATGGTTCCTATTGCCGAAAAAACAAGCGGTTCATTTTCTACAAAGTTTAAACTTAACACTTTGCTTGATAAAACCATGAGCCCTGTAACCAATAGCATGAAAGGAAGCGGTAATCTTTCTACTTCTAAGATTGTGATTGAAAACTCGGAAACAATCAATAAATTAGCCGATGCTATTAAGTACGATAAACTTAAAAAACTTAGCCTCGATAAATTAAATATTGCTTTTGTAATAGCTGATGGAAGAGTTATTACCAGCCCGTTTGATATTAAAATTGACAATGCCAAAGCAAAAGTTTCAGGCTCAACCGGATTTGACGAAACCATTGATTACTTATTAAAAATGGAAATTCCTCGCAAAGAAATGGGTGGCGCTGCTAATAGTTTGTTAGAAGGTTTAACTGCCAAAGCCAATGAGAAAGGTGCAGGTGTTAAACTTGCCGACATTATGAAATTTGATGTTAGAATTGGTGGAACATTCAAAAAACCTGTTATAAAAACCGGTTTAAAAGATGCAAAAGACGATGCTGTAAACGATTTAAAAGACAAAGCCAAAGAAGAATTAGAAAAGAAAAAAGAAGAGCTAACCAATAAAGCCAAAGAAGAAGCTGCCAAAGCCATTGTCGAAGCACAAAAACAAGCCGACCAATTGGTAGCTGAAGCTCAAAAGCAAGGTGATGCCTTAAGAGCCGAAGCCAAAAAAGCAGGCGATAAATTGGTAACCGAAGCCGATGCACAAGGGAAAAAGTTAGTAGATGGTACTTCTAACCCGCTTGCCAAAATTGCTGCTAAAAAAGGTGCCGAAAAATTGCACAACGAAGCAGTGAGTAAAGCTAATAATCTAAATACCGAAGCCGATAAAAAAGCAAACGATTTGGTAGCAAAAGCCAAAACACAAGGCGACCAGATAATAAAAGCTGCTCAGGATAAGGCGAAGTAATTGATTTGATGATTTGTGTTTTTTTTGATTTCTATTTGTTATAGGGACGTTACATGTAGTGTTCTCTATATAATAGAAATGATAATAAATTACATTTTTTATATTTTGGCATATTTTTTGTTTGATTTTGTGATATAAGTTTAATGACTGAAAATTTTCAGTTAATTCAGGCATAAGTTTTTGCAAACCTGTTTTCCTTGAGTATAACTTCATTAACAGGGTGTCTCGTCCTAAAAAAAGTTTACAGGTTAATACTTAAATTCTGCTATACATTTACAGTTAAAATTTAATCCTAAAATTGATTTACAATAATAGGATTTTTTTTGTAATAATTCTTCCATAGTTTTTCTTTTTTTAGATTATTTTCATGAACTTGATTTGGATAAAGATTTCCGATGCTCATATGAGGTCTTTCATTGTTATACAATTCCACTACAAAATCGAGAACCTTTTTAGCTTCTTTTATATTATACCGAAATGAAATAGGTAATAGTCCAATTCACTATCGCTCTTGGAACTACAACCTATTTCTGATCGGCATTATACCTTAAATATTTTTCGGATTAATTTATAATTCATTTCGGTATTATTTACCTTGTAATCAATTAGATACTCTTCTTTTATAATTCCATTAACTCTTTCTGCTATGACATTTTCTAAAGGATCTCCTTTCTGGGTCATGCTGATTTTTATCTTATAATCCTGCAATAACTTTACATATTTATGATGACAATATTGTACACCTCTATCGGAATGATGCACGAGTTGAAAATGGCTCTCTAACTCCTTCTTAAATTCTGAGAGAGCCATTTTCAACGCTTGTATGGTTTGTACACTTTCTAATGTTTCAGCTACATGATAACCAACTATTTTATGAGAATAGGCATCGGTAATAAAACTAATATAAACGTGATTTCCATTTATTTTCCAGTAAGTAATATCACTAACCCATAATTGATTAGGTGCTGTTGGAATAAATTCTCTTATCAGATTAGGGTACTTTCTCAACCAATGAAACGATTGAGTAGTTTGTACCCTACGTTTTCTTCGTTTTACAAGTAGATGATAAGACGCCAACAAATCAAATAAGGCATCTCTACCTATTTTTATCTGATGCTCCATCATAAAAGGTTGCAGCTTTTCTAAAAGCTTTCTGCAACCCATTCGATGATGTAACTTGCGAATTTGAAATACTTCTTTTAAAATCAAATCTTCTTCAATGCTAATATCTATCGCTTTCCATGTTTTTTGATAATAAGCTTTCCCTTCTAGTTAGAACACTGATGACACAAATTTTTCGCTTACCACTTTTCTACTTTAACCTTTAACCTTTTTCTTTTTTCTTTTTTCTTTTTTCTTTTTTCCTTCCTACTCCTTTACCACTTTCCAGTACAGCCTTTTGCCATCTTTGCATACCACTACCAAGTAGTACATGCCGGTTTTTGCTTGCTGCATATCTACTTCTGTTAGGTTTTGCATTGTGCTTTCTTTGTAAAAGAGCTTGCCTACACCATCGTAGAGTTGCAGGCTACAGCCTTCTGAGGTTGCAGTGCCGTTAAACTGCACATTAAGTTTTTCCTGCACCGGATTAGGAAATACTTTAATATCTCCTTCGCTTATAGTGCCATCAGCGGTTGTTAAGCTTTTGATAGCATCCGTTATTGTAGGTATGCTATCGTTTGGGGTGCTTTTAGCAATTGCCATTTTATACACTGTTATTATACGCCTTGTTATTCTATTGCCCGATGCATCGTACGTATAATTTACTGTTGTTTGGGCAAATACTGCTACTTGTATTAATAGTAGCAGTATTGTGATTGTGATTTTAATTGGTTTTGTTGGTTTCATTTTTTTATCTTTTGTTAAATTACAATAGTAATTTTGTAAATTATCACTTCTTATTCAAATTATCAATTGAATCATTATAATGTTTAATAAATTCATCGTCAAGAAAGCCTAATTCTAAAGGCAAAGTATATTTATCATCATACCACTTCTCTTTATATTTTCCATTCTTGTATGTGTATAAAATAGCCTTCCTGGGACCAACTATTTCATTACCATTAATAGATTTTAATAATTTTTTAGAGAGATTGTCTATTTCATTTTCCGCTAATTTATCAATTTCATCCAAAATAACTTCAGTTAAGGG
>CAYTJB010000076.1:0-12004 GCA_964437995.1 uncultured Bacteroides sp.
TCAAGTGCATTAACTATTGCCAATAAAGTTACTATGACTGCTACTTCTCCTGTTTCGATAACTGGAACACCAACAGTAATTGCCACAAGTCCTGTGGCTATTTCTATTGCAGCAGCTACAACAACTGCAGCAGGTAGTATGAGTGCAGCAGATAAAACAAAATTGGATAATATTTCAGGTTTTACTCATTATGTTGGCGAACTTTATGGAGGTGGGATTGTAGTGGCAGTTTGGAAAGAATCAGGTGTCGAAAAAGGTTTAATAGCATCTTTAGTTGATTTAAGCACAAGTGCATGGAGTAATATAGCTACTACCTTAATAGGTGTAACTGCACAAAGTCCAATTAACGGACAAGCCAACACTACTGCTATTATTTCGCAACCAGGGCATTCTGCAAGTGCTGCAAAATTGTGTAATGATTATTCTTATGGTGGTTTTACCGATTGGTATTTACCAGCAGCTTGGGAACTTGACCAATGTTATAATGCTGCTTTTATAGTGAACAATATTTTAGGAGCTACCAATGGGTTTCAATTCTTTGCTTATTATTGGAGCTCTTCCGAAAACCTAACAGGTGGTTTTAATGCTTTATCTAAAAATTTTAGTGGAGGAATTCCAAATCTTTATGATAAATCTACTGTTAATAATGTTCGTGCTGTTAGAAGATTTTAATTATTTGCAAATATAATCTTTTGAATATAGACACAAACCCGTTGAGTATTAACTTAACGGGTTTTGTTTTTTTATATACTTATGAATACTACCCAGAAATATGTTGCCTGTTTGCCGTCAGACAAGTAGTTCCAAGAGCGATAGGGTAGTATTTAAAAAAGTGTGTCAAAAGTTAGATTTTATAATTTTATTTCTTTGCTAAAAGTATTCGGCTAATTATCGTAATTTTGCAAATTATTTAGGAAAATATATCATTTATACTGAACCGCAATGGAAAAAAAATACAGAGAACCCGAAATATTAGAAAATATTGAGATTATAGATGCTGGTAGCGAAGGCAAAGCCATTGCAAAAGTAGATGATATGGTTATTTTTGTTCCATTTGTGGTACCCGGCGATGTAGTTGACCTGAAAATTATCAAAAAAAAGAAATCATTTGCTGAAGCTAAAGCCATTAAGTTTCATAAATATTCTGATAAGCGAGTAAATCCGCTTTGTGCTCATTTTGGTGTATGTGGCGGTTGCAAATGGCAGGCTATGAAATACGAAGAACAATTGTTTTATAAGCAAAAACAAGCGGAAGATAACCTTCAACGTATTGGAAAGATTGATACTTCCTGCGTTATACCAATATTGCCATCGGCAAACAAGTATTTTTATCGCAACAAATTAGAATACACTTTTTCGAGCAAGCGTTGGCTGTTGGATGGCGAAGTTACCCCAGAAATAGCTAGAGAATCAATAAATATGAATGCTTTGGGATTTCATATTCCTCAGTTATTTGATAGAGTATTGGATATAAGCAAATGTTATTTACAAAAAGATCCGTCAAATCAAATACGTGATGCTGTTAAAGAATTTGCCTTAACCAATAACTTAACTTTTTTTGATGCCCGCAAATGGGAAGGATTTTTACGTAATCTTATTATCAGAACTTCCACTACTGGCGATGTAATGGTGATTTTGATTGTAAAAGATGACAGACCCAAAGTAATTACACGCATTATGGACTATCTTAACGAAAAATTTCCGCAAATTACATCTTTAATGTATGTGGTAAATAACAAACGCAACGATACCATTGGCGATTTAGAAATACAGTTGTATAAAGGCAATCCGTACATTATCGAAAAAATGACGGCATATAAAACAGGGCAGGAGTTGCAATTTATTATAGGTCCCAAATCTTTTTATCAAACCAATTCCGAACAAGCGTATAATTTGTATAAAATTGCTGCTGAGTTTGCCGATTTAAAAAGCGATGAAATTGTGTACGATTTATATACCGGTACTGGCACTATTGCAAATTTTATTGCAGGAAGTGTTAAAAAGGTTGTAGGTATTGAATATGTCCCCGAAGCTATCGAAGATGCTTACCGCAATTCGGTACATAATAATATCAACAATGCTTATTTTTATGCCGGCGATATGGTAAAAGTACTGACAGATGAATTTGTTTCCGTAAATGGAATCCCTGATACCATTATTACCGATCCACCAAGAGCTGGTATGCACGAAAAAGTTGTTCAGCAAATTTTAAAAGCTGCTCCTAAAAAAATAGTATATATCAGTTGCAATCCTGCTACACAAGCACGTGATATTGAATTAATGAGCGAACAATACAAAGTCGAGAAAATACAGCCTGTTGATATGTTTCCACATACACATCACGTTGAAAATGTTGTGCTTTTGGTAAAAAAATAAAAAAATAGAATCTTAAAAAATCAATTATTATGAAAAACAAACACATTTTGAGTTTATACATTTTAGGTGGAATAATTATTTTTATTGGAGCTTTATTGAAAATAAATCATTTTCAGTTTATGGATTTGATAACAGGAAATTTATTGTTGGTAATAGGATTGCTAATTCAAGTACTTGCTGGAATTTTATTTATCTTCAAAATATTAACCAACAAAAAAAATAATTTTTTGAACAGCTAATTATCAATATGATATTATTATAAAACATAACAATTAACCTCCCAAAACAATGAATGATTCATTATTAATAACTACAAGCACTTCGCTCGAAGGCTATAAAATTATACAGCAGTTAGGTTTGGTACGTGGCATAACAGTCCGTTCACGTAGTATTTTAGGTAATATGGCAGGCGGATTTATGACCATATTTGGAGGGAAAAGTGCTATTTATACAGAACTCTGCGAAAATGCCAGAGAAGAAGCTTTTCAACTTTTGATTCAACATGCCAAAGAAATTGGTGCCAATGCCATAATAAATATGCGTTACGATGCCAATGAGGTAATGAATGGATTAACCGAAGTGCTTGCTTATGGAACGGCAGTAGTAGTAGAGAAAGTAGATTAAATATTTTAGTCCATTATCTCACTTAATTCAATCCAGCGATTGGTTTTTTCGTCAATCTGTTTCATTATTTCGCCAATGCGTTCCGACCACTGAGTTAATAATGAAACATCGCTATTTCCTTTATTTAGCAGGTTAACAATCTTTTCTTTTTCGCTTTCAAGCTCGCTTATTTGGGTTTCCAACAACTCGTATTCTTGCTTTTGCTTATAGGTAGGCTTGTTCGAAGTGTTTTTTACACGTTCAATAGGTTTTTCTTCCTTTTTAGTTTCGGCTTTTAGTTGCTTTTCTTTCAACAGCTTTTTCTTGGTGTATTCGCTGTAAGTGCTGTGATAATCTTTTACTACACCATTTTCTTCAAATACAAAAATATGGTCAACTAAATTGTCCATAAAGCTACGATCGTGCGAAACTACTAATAAACAACCTTTGTATTGCAACAAAAACTCTTCCAACATCATCAATGTAAAAATATCAAGGTCGTTGGTAGGTTCATCTAATATCAGAAAATTAGGATTTTGCATCAATACCATCAACAAAAACAATCTGCGTTTTTCGCCACCACTCAAATTAGAATAATAATTGTATTGCAACGTATTTGAAAATCCAAAATAATTTAAGAAAACCGAAGCTGACAAATCCTTGCCTCCATCCAATCTGACCACTTCGGCAATTTCCCGCACAATTTCTATAACACGTTTATCGTCATGCGGTTCAAGCCCTTCTTGTGAGTAATACCCAAAACTAATGGTTTGTCCTTTCACAATTCTGCCAGAATCTTGCATTACTTTTTCGATAATCATATTCAAAAAAGTAGTTTTCCCAATGCCATTTTTGCCCACAACACCAATGCGTTCGCCTTTTTTGAAAGTATAAGTAAAGTCGTTTAAAACTTTTTTATCGCCATAAGCTTTTGATACATTGTACATTTCGAGAATTTTGCCACCAATGCGTTCGGTTTTTATGCTCAATTCTACTTTTTTATCATCAATTCTTTTGGTGGCTTTTTCCTGAAGATTGTAAAACGAATCTATACGAGCTTGTGATTTAGTAGTTCGAGCTTTTGGCATTCTTCTCATCCAGTCTAATTCCTTGCGATAGGTATTTTTAGCTTTTTCAATTTCTTGACGCTCTATTGTTTCACGATCAGCCTTTTTTTCTAAGAAATAATTGTACTTTCCTTTGTAATGATAGATATTTCCATTGTCCAATTCCAATACTTCGGTACAAACATTGTCTAAAAAATACCTGTCGTGAGTTACTAATAAGATACTCAGACTTTGTTTGCTCAAATATTCTTCCAACCATTCTATCATTGAAATATCTAAGTGATTGGTTGGTTCATCAAGAATAAGCAAATCAGCATCTTCAATTAATACTTTGGAAAGTGCCACTTTTTTACGTTGCCCACCCGATAAAGTATTGATGGTTTGGTAAATATCAGTAATTTGTAAGCGACTCAAAATTTCCTTTACCTTGTTTTCGTAATCCCAACAATTGAGTACGTCCACCTGATGAATAGCATCTTCCAAGGCTTTACGATGTTCGGCATCATCTGTTTTTTTTATGTTTTCTAAGGCTTCCTCGTATCGGCGAATAGCCAATAGAAATTTATTATCTGTATTAAATAATACATCAACAATCGTTTGATTTTCATCTAATTCAGGATTTTGAGGCAAGTAAGCAATATGAATATCTTTACGAAATACTACTTTCCCGTTATCGGGCAAGTCTTTTTGATTGATAATATTGAGCAAACTGCTTTTTCCGGCACCATTACGTGCTATTAATGCCACTTTTTGCCCTTTGTCAATACCAAAAGTTATATCCTCGAACAATAATTTTTCGCCGTAAGATTTAGTAAGGTTTTCGATTAACAGATAGTTCATACATCCTTATTTATGGTTTGCAAAAGTAAGGTTTTTTTTGAGATGGAAAAGTGAAGGAAAGATGAATAGGGGAAAGAGAGAGAATTACCTTTGGAAGCAGACCAAGAACAAGCTTGTTCATAAAAGCATAACAAAAAAGTCCTAAAGAATTTTTTTCAGGACTTTTTAATTTTTCTGTATAATAAAGTTACTAACTAATTTAGCTTTTCTAAACCTTTATAAACTTTCAACTTTATAACTTTACAAACTAAACTATTCAATTCCACCAAAATGTTTCATAAACTGAACCCTCAAATAAGCAGGAGTATTCCCAGTTTTCTTATAGCTCATTTTACCACGAAACTCTTCAATGTTTTTGAAATTGTTTTTTTGCATCCACTCTTCTATTTCTTTCAGCATTACACCAATATGCGTAAAGCCATTTTTATACAAAACAGATACAACTTGGGTAGCTTTTGCACCGGCTAACAACTGTTTAATTACCGCTTTACCATCGTGAATGCCAGTAGAAGCTGCTATATCACAGTATAATTTATCGGACAAAACAGCTACCCAACGCAATGAGGTTGTAATATCTTCGGGATGGCTGTAAACATTTGCATTAGTGATAGTAAAGTTATCAATATCAATATCCGGTGAAAAGAAACGATTAAAAAATACCAATCCGGAAATACCTGTCCACGATAGTTTTAGCATCATCTTTGCTAAACCTGAAAAATAAAAACTGGTTTTTACAGCAACGGGTATGCTTACTCGTTTTTTTACTTCATTAATGATGTCGAAATATACCTTTTCGTTTTGTTCACTCGAATTGTTTACATCGGAAGGCAACAAAAAAATGTTTAGTTCCAATGCATCGGCACCAGCGTCTTGAATTCTTTTAGCATAAGCAATCCATTCGGAAGCTGTAACACAGTTAATGCTTGCAATAATAGGAATCTTAACCGCTTTTTTACATTCTTTTGTTAAGCTCAAATAGCTTTCAAACAAATGTGCTTCTGAGTAGTTTTTTATATAATCCAACGCTTCGGGATAAGCAAATGAACTGGTATTATCATTCTGACGAATTGTTTTGTTTATTTCGTGCTTAATTTGTTCTTCAAATAATGATTTAAGAACAACGGCGGCAGCACCATTTTTTTCAATTTCAATTATTTTTTCAACAGAACTTGTTAAACCAGAGCTCCCTACAATAATAGGATTTTTTAGTGTTAAACCCATGTATTGAGTTGATAAATCTACCATTCGCAATTATTTTTAAAGTTAATTATTCATGCGAATCAAGGGTTGGAATTTATAAAAAATTAAATTACAGCCACTAAGGCACGAAGACACAAAAATATAAACTCATTTTAATTATAATAACAACTCAAAACTATTATTTGTTTTTACACAAAACTATTTTAAAATATCTTTTATTTCAGAAAGCTTGCCATCTGTAATAGCTGGTTTAAGATGCAATATATGAGCCATTAGCGGGTACAAATTAATATTAGAAAATGTATTTTTTTTAAAATTCTTTTTAAAACTATTACCGTAAGCATAAAAAATCCCGTGCATATCCATATTATCGTTATCATAGCCGTGTGCACCACCATAAGGAGGTTTGTCTTTTTTGCGAGAAATACTCCAACTGCTATCTGCAAGCACTACCAAATCGCCAATTCGTTCATTTTTATTATAATGCAAGCGTTTAGGAACATCTTTCGTTTTCCAAATATTCAGATGAGGTGCTTTTTTTAATGAAAAATAAATAGAATCAATGCAATTATCAGCAGCAGAGATGTTATAAGTAGGATTGTAACCATACATTCCTTTTATCCACTCGGGTTTTATGTAATTGTCAATCATAATACTTTTATCGCTACTTACTGCAGACATACCATGGTCGGAAGTTATAATTACATTTACATCATTTCCAATAGGAAGCGCTTTTAATTTATTCACAAAAACCCACATCAAACTATCGAGAGTTGTTACCATTTCTTTGGTTTCTTTACTTATTGGGCCAAAATCATGGCTAATAGCATCGGGTTCGGGCAAATAAAACATTACCAAATGTGGACGCTCATTTTCAGGTAATTGCAACCAATTCATCACGGTGTCAATCCTTTGGTTGAAAGGAATTTTATTTTCATACACTTTCCAATAAGTTGGCTGAATGCCTTTTATAGGAGCTTCGGAGCCTACCCAATAAAAAGAAGCTGTTTTAATTCCTTGTTTTTCGGCGGTTACCCAAATAGGTTCGCCACCGTAAAATCTGCCATCCATTACCATTTTGCGGTCGCCAATTTTATAGGTTAATCCCAATTGAGGGTCATAAAATTTATTTTGTACAATTCCATGATGCTCTGGATATAGACCTGTAACCATACTGTAATGATTTGGAAATGTAACTGTTGGAAAACAGGGTTGTATGGAATGTGCTTTTACACCCATTTTTGCAATAGAATCAAAATGAGACAAATGATAAATTTCCGGATAATCCCAACGGAACGCATCCAACGAAATAACAATCAAATAAGGCTGTTTATCAGTTTTTTGTTGAGCAAAAAGCTGGAAAGTGATGATTAGGAAGAATGTGAGAATAAGTATTTTTTTCATTTTTGGAATTTGTGAAATTTGTGAAATTTAATTGAGACACTTTATGAGATAGTGTCGAAAATATTTTTGTAAATATCAACAAAATGCAGGATTATAAGTTTGTGGATAAGAATAAGTAGGGATTTAACTTTGTATTTTTTTCGATATCTAATTACTTTGTATCCAATAGAATATAATAACTATTACTTCTAATATTGCTCATTTTATCTTGCTTTCTTGCGTATCTACTCTGCTAATCGTTTTCTAAAAATTAAAAGAATTGTTGCTGAAATCGGGAATGTAAAAAATCCTATTGCCCAAAAATAGAGTGTTCGTTTTAACTCTTTCTCGTGTTGCTCAATATCTCTTTGAACCTCTTTTTTTTGAGCAACAGTTGTCTTTTCGTTAATATCCACAAAAATGCGAGCATGTTCAACTTCATATTTTAAACTCACACTAGTTCCCAAAACCCCCATAATACAAAGGGGTGTCAGTAAATACAGAATTGTTACCCCAATATACAATACCATTTTTTTTAGTTTTTTTGTCACAAAGTTTTTATTTATTATGATAGTTTATTAACCCTTCGAGTTCTATTTCAAATTTAATAAAAGCTTAAGAAACCCCCTACCTCATATCATTAATTTCCACGCCAGGGAAATCGGATGCTTTAAAGGTAAATTCTGTATCCGCTACTTTTGCATTGGGTGTAAATTTGTTTACTTTATAAGCATAGGTACTGCCATTTTTGTTGTAAATTTCGGTGCTTAGTACTTGCAATTTGGTTTTGTCAATCATTAGCCTTACTTTAAAAAACGCTTTACCTTTAATAGGAATTAAGTCAACAATTTGGGTCATTACTCCACCTTGGTTTACTTCTTTAATCAACTTTGCACGGTAATTTTTGCTGTAGGTAGCCAATAATTTTGCAGGATTTAAGGCTTCGTCGTCTTTGGTATTCACGTTGTTAATCTGCACTTCGTCGGCATCGGGAATATAAGTCCAAACGGTTTTGCCATCTGAGATAATCCTTTGTTTCTGGATATTTAATGAGTATTTATCGCCTTTTATAGTAACTATGCCTGTTTTGCTTTGGTGTATTTTTTCGGCTTTGTTGTCGAGTGTGTATGTAAACTCAATTTTCATAGTGGTATAGGATTTCATTTTAGCTGAAACCTTATCTAATACTGCATTCGCTCTTTCATCTACTACTTGCGACATTGATTGGTTAATAAATAAAACCATCATCAACAAGCCAACAAGATTAATTTTCTTCATTTTCATTTTATTTTTTACTTTTTAACTCCAAGTATTCCTACCTACCGGTAGGCAGGCAAGGCATTCTAAGTACTTCCTTCTTTTACCTGTTTTCCTTCAAATATTGTTCCAAAGCTATTTCGTCTTTGTATTTTACTTCACGAGCCTTGCTGCCTTCAAAAGGACCAACAATACCGGCAGCTTCCAATTGGTCGATAATACGTCCGGCGCGGTTGTAGCCCAATTTCAACTTGCGTTGCAACAAAGATGTAGAACCATGCTGATGTGCCACAATAATACGTGCTGCATCTTCAAACATTTCATCTTTTTGCGATGGGTCGAAATCTTTGTTAGGTTCGCTGTTTTCGTCGAGATATTCAGGCAAATTGAATGGTGTAGTATAACCACGTTGAGCACCAATAAAATCAACAATACTTTCTATTTCAGGAGTGTCGATAAAAGCACACTGCAAACGAATTAGTTCATTTCCTGTAGAAAGCAACATATCGCCACGCCCAACTAACTGGTCGGCACCGCCTGTATCTAAAATAGTACGTGAATCTATCTTTGAAATAACCCTAAAAGCCACACGAGCAGGGAAGTTTGCTTTGATAGTTCCTGTAATAATATTTACCGAAGGGCGTTGTGTAGCAATAATCAAATGAATTCCGATAGCTCTTGCCAATTGTGCCAAACGAGTGATGGGTGTTTCCACTTCCTTACCGGCAGTCATCATTAAATCGGCAAATTCGTCAACTACAAGAATTATGTAGGGCAAAAAGCGATGTCCATCGTTAGGATTTAATTTGCGTGCAATAAACTTGGTGTTGTATTCTTTAATGTTCTTTACCTGTGCCTCTTTTAGTAAATCATATCGCTGATCCATTTCAATTGTCAAGGAGTTGAGCGTACGTACCACCTTGCGAGTATCGGTAATAATGGCTTCTTCGGAATCGGGTAGTTTAGCCAAAAAATGTCGTTCTATCTTGTTAAATAAAGATAATTCCACTTTTTTCGGGTCAACCATCACAAATTTAATTTCTGCCGGATGTTTTTTGTACAGTAGTGAAGCAATAATAGCATTTAATCCCACAGATTTCCCTTGCCCTGTAGCTCCTGCCATTAATAAATGGGGCATCTTAGCCAAATCGGCAATATAAGGTTCGTTGGCAATAGTTTTACCAATAGCAATGGGCAATTCCATTTTTGAATTCTGAAATTTTTCGCTGCTCAACATGGTTTTCATCGAAACAATCTGAGGGTTTTTGTTAGGAACTTCAATACCAATGGTTCCTTTTCCTGGAATTGGAGCAATAATACGAATACCTAAAGCTGACAAGCTCAACGCTATATCGTCTTCTAAGTTTTTAATCTTAGAAATTCTGATGCCTGGTGCAGGAACTATTTCGTAAAGTGTAACGGTGGGTCCTATGGTTGCTTTAATTTGAATGATTTCAATAGAATAATTTTGTAAGGTTTCAATAATTTTATTTTTATTTGAAATCAACTCATCGTTTTGAACAGAAGTAGGGTTTTCGTTATAATCAGCCATTAAATCTAAGGTAGGGAATTGATATTCACTCAAATCAAGGCGAGGATCATATTCAGTATCAATGGTTTTGTGCTCCATTACCATTTCGTTATCAGTATCTTCTTCGCTTTCCTCGTCATCCTCTTCGTCAATATCTTTTTCTATGGGAGTTTCAACGGTAAACAACACATTATCTTTGTTATCAATAATAGTTTTAGGTTGTGTAGCGTTTATTGGTTTTGTAAGTACTTCAAAATCTAAACTTCTGGGTTCATCGTAGTTATCATCTTCATCCTTTTCGGTATTTTTGTAAATATTTCCAATAGGTTTTATTTCGGTTTCTTCTTCGGTTTCTTCTTTTTCTTTTTTAAGCGTTAAAAATTGAAAACTAGTATTAAAAACAATAATAATAAAAGATGTTATAGCAAAAATAAGTAAAATGCCAGCACCTAATTTCCCCAATAATCCTTCGAGCCAAGTGCTTGTTTCGTAACCAAATACACCGCCTAAAACAGAATAATTATCCTCTTTAAACAAGTACCCAAAGCTAATTGAAGTAAAAATTAATAAGAAAAAGGAATATTTATATATTTTAGATAGTTTTATTAATCTTATTTTAAGCAGATTAAGCCCTGTTACAAAAAACAGAAAAATAAATAAAAATGAAGCAACTCCAAACCATTTTTTAATAAATATGTAAGATAAGGCAGCACCCAACCTACCTGATAAATTGCCAGTTTCAATAGTATTATCAAATAAAATATTATACCATGACGTATTGGATACTTTATCAGAATCCATCCACCATGTAGAAAAAAATGAAACAAAGGAAAATGCAAGGAAAAGTGAAAAAAGTATTAGAAAAACACCTGCAACTTTGTATGTTTTTTCGTTAGGAGTAAGACTACTCAGCCCTTCGGAAGTTTCTTTTGCTCCCTTTTTCTTTTTAGGTTTATCTGATTCAACTTCTAAGTTGTTTTTAAAAACATTCTTTTTGCTGATATTATTAGAGTTTGACATGTATCGGTTGCTATTTTGCAATAAATTACAAAATTAAATAAAAAAAGTGAATGTAAGCTATGTATAAAAAAATATCATAAAAAAGCCTTTTTATCTGTTGATAAAAAGGCTTTAACTATCTTTAAGTGAAAGAACTATTCGTCACCACCACCTTGCAATGCTTTCATTTCTTCTTGGAAAGCTTCCATAGTAGTTTCGGTACAACCTGTAGGAATAAGAAAATCTGTTTCTTTTACTTTTCCTTTTTCAATTGTTTTAGCAGTTGCTTTCATAGTATATTTTGGAGTAATTAATTCAAATTCCAACGCAATACCTTTTAATCCATGGAACATTTGATCTCCAAAATTAACTAACTCTGAACCAAAATCTTCAGTGTAATAAGCTATAATTTTTACAGTATCTTTTTCTTCATCATCTTCTCCTGTAAGAATAACAATTTCAGCTTTTTTAGTTTTGTAACCTAAAACATCTTTACTGTCTTCAAAATATTTAATTTTAGTGTCTTTGTGTTCTTTTTCAATTTCTTCTTGTTTTTGAACAATTAAATATTTTTTCATACCATAAGCCGAAAGATCTATTATAATGGAAACTTTTTTTAGGTCGCCATTGGTAATAATAACACCTTGTCCTTGGTCTGTTAATGTTGTATTCTCATATATTTTTGCCGTAAATTCTTTTGGTTTTTTTGCGAAATCAGCAGCTTCTAATCCATTACCACTGTATTTCA
>CAYTJB010000077.1:0-3435 GCA_964437995.1 uncultured Bacteroides sp.
ATTGCAAAAAGCATCTTCATACACCGAACTTAACGAAAGCAAGCTATTACCAATTCTTACAACTTTTTCGGTTGATACAAATTTGGAGAGTTCGTTAGATTTGTCGTGTATAAGGCTATCAATCCGTTTGATAGCAAAATCCAAATTAACGGTATCGGATAATAAATTATGTTCGCTTAAAGTTGATTTTGTAGCATCGCTAAAAGATACAGTGGGTAGTTCTTCGTGCAATGCTTTAGGTTGAGCCTGATATTCAGCGTATTTTTCTTGAGCAAAAGCTTCAATATTATCTGGTTTGCTGAGTTCTTGATATTCTTCATACTTTTTTTTCTTAAAACTTTCAACAGGTGCGGATTGATCAAGATAATTTTTATATTGTGCTTGTTTAAAAGTTTCGTCAAACTCGGATTTTATATCTTCTACCGTTTCTTTTTTGCCAATTTTAAAATCTTCAATAATTCCTTCTTCAGCACTTTTAAAATTACTTACAATAGCATTTTTGTAATCGGTTTCGCTTATTTTTCTATCCAACGCATAATGCTGTGCATCGTAATTAGCAAGAATATCTTTTCTTGCAGCTTTCAACTCGTTGATACTATCAATTATAGGCTGATAATTTACAGGTTCAACAGTAGAAACATTTTCAAAATCATAATAACCGGGGTCTTTTTTGCCCATTACTTTTGGAGGAAGCGGAAATATTGGCTTGGGCAATATTACCTTTGCGTTTTTCCAAAAATCAAATACCTGCTGTACTTTATTGAAACTTCCATTACTCACATTTTCAAGCAATTTGCCTAATTTTACGGCAAGTTGTAGGTTGTAAATCAAATCTTTGTTTTCATTGATAATGTATTGGGCAATAAAATTGTTCCAAATCACTTCTGTATCAATAAAGTTTAGCTCTTCTCCTACGGGCATCGTAATATCATCTGCCTTAGTAGCAGCTAACATGGTTGTCATTTTGTTAAATGCAGGATACAGGGCAAACAATTCATCGGTAGTGTTAATACGCGAATCGTATCCTGTAAGGAAATCTACAGCTCTATTTTTTATTAAACTTAATTTATCAGTTGCATTAATAAATTCGGTACTTTCAATAAGCGTTTTTAACTCATCATAAAGCTCAAAATCTTGAGATTCGACAGTTACTATTGCATCTTTGTTGTACTTTGTAACGTTTCCCACAATCATGTGCGGGTAAAAACTTTTTTGGCTCATCGTTTTCTTTTTAAAATTTGTTAGTAAATTGTTTTAAGATTTATTAATAATGGATTTACCCCAATTGTTAATTTCATAGTATTTTAATTTGTTGAATTTTCTCTAACTATTTTGTTAATATTTATCAGGCTTAGGTTCAAT
Source organism: uncultured Bacteroides sp. (assembly GCA_964437995.1). GTDB lineage: Bacteria > Bacteroidota > Bacteroidia > Bacteroidales > JACABE01 > JACABE01. The sequence goes on from CAYTJB010000077.1 coordinate 1,363, forward strand.
TTCAAAGGATAAATGGTTTTTCTGTAAATTAATAATCGGAATTAATTTCTGCTGTTTTTTATCAATATAATATCTGTTCGTCAATACGCTATCCGATTGATCTATTACAGATTCTTCAATTTCTAAACTATCATTTTTAATGGTATAGTTATACGAATAAGTACATCCATGCTCTCCATAACCAAAATCAATATAACAAGTATTTTTGGGTTTCAATTCTAATCTAATTTTAAGATTAGCTTTTCCCGGAACTTCCTTAATTATTGCAGTAAGCAGTATTTTGCTTTTCATAAAATCCTGAGCAGTTAACCATATTAAAAAGCCGCATAGTATTGAAATAATTATAGGAATGAAATCAAACTTTGCCTTCTTTTTAATTGTTTTGTATATACTTAAACTTAATAAAATAATCAGGTAAATAAAATAAGCAGGTGCTAATATCATAATATAGAAAATAATATCCATACCTGAAGTACATCCTGTTTTACTCAAATTATAATAAATTCCTATAGAACCTAAAAATAATAAAGGTATGTATTTTAATATTTTTATAATATTTTTTTTCATAACTATTTTGTTGAAATTCTCCCTAATTGATAATTACTTGATGTATCAAATTGTTGAATGGTTTGTAAATAATGTTCAAAATATCTTTCTCTTAATTCAGTTCCTTCATTCATTAATGCCGTTTTATCATCATTATGATCATTATCTTTCCAGAACATTCTTTGTTCTACTTCTGATTTTAACTTCTGAAAAGTATTGCAATTCGGACATCTACTATCATATTCATCATACAATCCTAAAGCATGTCCGAATTCATGTGCATAAGTATTATCTGAACTTGTTACATCCAAATTCATATCAACGATTACACATTCTCTTATTCCACTTTGAACATGAAGAATTTTATGTGCTGAATTGTCTTTTACTTCTTGGGTGTAAATATTTATTGGCAAAAAGTCCTTTTTACCATTGTGTTCTTTTATTAAACCATAACCTGAATTAGTCCAATGTTTAGCAACCCCATTTAACATGCCATTTCTTGCATTTTCTTCGGCATTTTTAGGCAGATTATTATCTAATTCTATTTTAAACCTTACAATTATCATACATTTGTATCCATCAAAAATAAAATCAAAATTACCTACAGTAAGTTTCCCTAATTCAGTATTCCGGATAAAAACAACTTTTTTTGCTTCAACCAACATCTGACGAATAAAATCCTCCTGTGGATGATATTCCTTTTTGCTTTCTTTAAATATATTGGCTAACATATAGAGTTTTTTCCCAGTATTTGTATTATAAAACATGTAACCTGATATTTCTTTTAAGGTTCCCGTTTGTACTTGGCTATTAGGATTAGGTTTATCAGGCTGTTCATTTGCCTTATAATTATACCATTTAAAAGGATTATAATATTGTCCTCCTTTTTTAAAATCTGCCCATCCTTCTACCTTATTTGGATCGTTATTGCTTAATGCAACAGCAATATTAAATAACTGTTCTTTTTTAAGAATTTCGTTGTAATCCGATTTAATCCATTTGTCGGAACTTATAGATAGAGGGCTTGTAGTTGTTAATGAAGAGCTTTTGTCGGAATACTCTGATGCAGGTATAAAAAAAGATTTATCATTGCTCATTCCTAAATAATAAGGTAATAGCAAATCTTTGTCATCTTCAAATCTATATCCAAGTTGAGGCTCTTCTAATGGTAAATCTGGGGTTGTATTGTTTTTATTTTCCTGTAAATATATTTTATAGCGTTTGGTTTTTTTGTAACCAATAATCGGTCTCCATTTATAAAAAAAACCAATTAATCTATTTGCTCCATCAATGCGAAGTTCCACAGTAGCATCAAAAGCAGGAACATTATCTTCCCCTGACAGCGGTTTTATGATAAAACTATGCGTTAGTACATAATGATCAAATTTTTTTGTAAACGGATTAACAACTTTTGTAATAATTGCAGGTTTCAGATAACTCAATTGTATGAAGTATGGAAATTTTACTTCTTTAAAATAATAACTATCTGCAATTTTTTTGTTAAACCTTTCAATAAATTGACGACCA
>CAYTJB010000077.1:3445-11931 GCA_964437995.1 uncultured Bacteroides sp.
AAAGTCAGTACCATATTCTCTAACAGCTTTTTCATCAAAAACATCTTTAGAACCTTTGTTATATAAAAGACTTTTATTAAAATATGTGATATGTCCGTGCTCATTCATATTACATAAAATATCTCCAACGCTATCATTTCGCATACCAAATAAAAGTAGCCTAATTGCAGGATAGTGTTTGTGCATGTCAGCAACGCTAACTACATTGTAAATTCTTATGTCAGTATTTTTCACAAATTCTATTTTAATAGGTTAATAAATGTTTTAGTTTAAGATAATTTAAGAAGAATATTATGCAAATACAATTTGTACCAAAAGCCTATGCAAAGCAAAACAACTCTGCATAGGCAAACTTAGCCAAATCCACTAAGATATTTAGTAGTGCTAAAAGTATAAAGATGTACGTTTAATATTAAATAGTGTGGATTGAATACGCTATTACAGTATATATATATATATCAAGCAGTTGAAAAAATTTAAGTAGCATAAAGTGTGCATTAAATTAGTAAATTTTTGTGCAATGCCGGTCATTATTTTCTGTGCTTTTGGGTTAGCAAATGTAATTAATAAACGGTAATATGTTAAAAAAATTGTAATTATTTTGAAATTAGTTATTAGATTATTGGTTATTAAGTTGTTAGCAAAGCGTTTTTTGAGTTTTTTTATTAAGATTCCTCGCACACTCGTAATGAAAAAAGAGCGTTTCACTAATAAAAATCAGTGTTAATCAGTTCAATCTGTTTTATCTGTGTTCTTTTTTCTTCTTCGGTCTTCTTACTTCTAACTTTTTTTTAACAGCAAAGATTTTATTGCCACAAAAGCACTAAGACACTAAGAATTTTTTATTTTGCCAACAATTAACCATTAACCATTAATAATTAACAATTATTTATATTTTTGCATAAATTTTCAAACTTTACATGGCAAAGAATAAGTTTAGCTTTAAAACAATATTGGTTTATATAAAAAGAGCGATGATTTTCTTTTTCGCTTCTACCCTATTGACAACGTTGGTTTATATATTTTTAAATCCACCTTTAACGCCTTTGATGGTAGTAAGAAGTACCGAACAATTATTTTCCGGTAAAAAAATGGAATTGCAAAAAAACTGGTTGCCCATCGATTCAATTTCTCCTTTATTAATACAAGCAGTAGTAGCTTCCGAAGACAATAATTTTAAAGAGCACTGGGGGTTCGATTTTGAAGCCATACAAAAAGCCAATGAACTCAACAAAAGAGGAAAAAAAATGAGAGGTGCGAGTACTATTTCGCAACAAACCGCCAAAAATGTTTTTTTGTGGCCCGATCGCACTTGGGTTCGCAAAGGATTTGAAGTGTATTTTACAGCAATGATAGAGCTTTGCTGGAGCAAAAAACGCATTATGGAAGTATATTTGAATGTAATAGAAATGGGCGATGGCATTTATGGTGCCGAAATGGCAGCCCAAACTTTTTTTAATAAATCTGCCAAAAAACTAAATAGAAACGAAGCTGCACTAATAGCTGCTGTATTGCCTAATCCCCGTAAATGGCACCCCGATATGCCCACACCCTATATTAGTCGCAAACAACAAAAAATATTGCAATTGATGGATAAAGTAGGTAAAATAGAATTTTAATGAATTCTTCTAATTCCTAATTCTCTTCCATCCTCTATACATCCATACCACTGCAATAGCCATCAATACACGCGGAACCGTAATCCAAAAGGCAGCTACGCCTATAGTCATAAATAGCAAAGTGTCTTCTAATAAAGAATGAGATACAGCAACATGATGATTAAGCAAATTATTTTCCTCTTTGCTAATTTTACCTTTTTCCAATTCATCCATCATAATTGCCGAACCATAAGCTAAGCCCAATACATTGGCTACTATCCACAAAAAAGACGTTTTAATGGGTAATCCCATTATTTTTAAAAAAGGAGAAAGAACTTTTGAAATGATTTCGATAATCCCCGATTTTTCTAATATTTTTTGAATAATCATTAATCCATATACAAATAGTGCAACTTTTATTGCTAAGAAAAACATTTTTATTCCCCAATCTTCTACAACCAATAACAAATCAGTTTGTTGGTTTTGGCTGACTTGCTGAGTAATTGCTTTCATACTTTCGGCAGGTAATAAATAATTTAAAACCAAAGCACCAACAATACTGGAAAGCAACCTAATAAAGACCATTTTTATACCCGATGAACCTGTTTTGCTTTGGATAATGGTTTCGATAATCATATTATGCGAAATCAAACACATCAATGCAACAATGGTTATTTCCCGCATCGAAAGCGAAAGGCTTGAAATTACGGCTATAGCTGAATATATATTTAAAAAAATACTCGTCAAAAAAACAAAGGCACATTGCCCCGATAAGCCTAAATAATAAAACAATGGATTTAGCAAATTAGCTGCCCAGCCTATAATGCCATAGTATTGAAGCAAAGTAACTAATAACGAAATAGGAATCATCAGACTAAGTAACCATCTTACCGTTTTAAATGCCGAAGGCAATGCAGTTTTGAGGATTTCTTTTAATAAAATAAAGATTGTCATTTGGTAATTGGGTTATTATTTTTTTTGAGCAATACCAATGTTGGAAAAGCTCAAACTAAGTATTTTGATGATTTTAGTAAAATAATAATCCTGTCAGGATTTTAAAACCTTACAAGGCTCATTCAATAAATTTAAAAATTGAAATATAATGTTTTAGCTAAACAATGATTCTACAAATGCTTGTTTGTTAAATATTTGCAAATCTTCCATTTTTTCGCCTATGCCGATGTATCTTACCGGAATTTTAAACTGGTCGGAAATGCCTATAACAACACCTCCTTTGGCGGTGCCATCTAATTTAGTTAAAGCCAACGCAGTAACTTCTGTAGCAGCTGTAAATTGTTTGGCTTGCTCAATAGCATTTTGTCCGGTGGAAGCATCCAATACCAACAAAACCTCATGCGGAGCATCAGGAATTACCTTTTGCATCACTCTTTTGATTTTAGTTAGCTCGCTCATTAAGTTTATTTTATTATGCAAACGTCCGGCAGTATCTATAATTACTACATCCGATTTACGAGCCAATGCCGATGCTACTGTATCATAGGCAACAGAAGCTGGATCAGCCCCCATACCTTGATTAACTATAGGTACGCCAACACGATTTGCCCAAATAATAAGTTGTTCAACTGCAGCAGCTCTAAATGTATCGGAAGCACCTAATAATACTGATTTCCCAGCAGATTTGAATTGATGTGCCAATTTACCAATGGTAGTAGTTTTGCCAACACCGTTTACACCTACAACCATAATTACATAAGGCGTTTCGCCTGTTGGAAAAGAAAAATCATCGCGATTTTCGGTTTCATTTTTTTGAAGTAATTCGGCAATTTCTTCTTTTAAAATACTATTTAATTGCTCTGTACCTAAATATTTATCTTTAGAAACTCTATCTTGAATACGCTCAATAATTTTAAGCGTAGTTTCTACACCAACATCTGATGTAACTAAGATTTCTTCGAGTTTATCTAATATATCATCATCAACTTTCGACTTACCAATAATGGCTTTAGAAATCTTCCCAAAAACACTTTCTTTTGTTTTTGATAGACCTTTATCAAGGCTTTCTTTCTTTTCCCTTGAAAAAACAGAAAATATTCCCATAAAATAATTGAATTTGACCGCTAAGTTAGTAAAAAGTTTATAAGTGATTAATTTCATTTTTTTGTCATTCCAAGCAATAGCGAGGAATCTTATTAAATAAAATATTCATTATTAATGAGATGCTTCACTTTGTTCAGCATGACAAAAGAGGTTGACCAAAAGAAAAAACACTTCAAAAATAAGTTAAAAACTACCATTTTATTAAGTAAATCAGAAAAAAATATAGTTTTTAGTTAAAAATAGATATAAAAAAAGTCCCGAGAAAAGAGTCGGGACTTTTCTGTAAAATTCAAACGAAGCTTACGCTTTATTTGCTAAAAATTCTTTAACGGTATCATTTGGCATAATGTTTTCTTTCCACATATACGCACCTGTTTTAGGTGATCTTACCATACGATATACTTTTGCGAAATCCTTACCTGTGGATGTTCTTAACGTTGCAACTACTTTCTTTGCCATAATTCAAACTTATTTAATTTCTTTATGAACTGTCATTTTTTTAAGGACTGAGTTGTATTTTTTCAACTCTAATCTTTCAGGTGTATTTTTTTTATTCTTGGTAGAAATATACCTTGAAGTACCAGGCATTCCACTGGTTTTGTGTTCTGTACACTCCAAAATTACCTGCACTCTTGCGTCTTTACTCTTTTTGGCCATTTCTTTTGAACTTTTTATTTTTTGAGGGTTGCAAAATTACATAAAAATTAATTAAAACCTAATGTTTTTTTAAAATATTTTTGTTAATTTTGAAACTTTATACCTATCAAATGATTTGGCAAAATTACATAAAAAAATTTATTTCCTTTTTACAATTAGAAAAATCTCTTTCAAAAAATTCGATAAGTGCTTATTTGCATGATATTGAAAAATTTACTGAGTTTCTTAAAATAAACCAATTAAAATTAACACCTCAACAAATTGAATTAAATCATTTGCAAGATTTTATAAAATGGTTAAATGAATTAGACTTAAATGCTCGTTCGCAAGCAAGAATTATTAGTGGTATTAAAGCTTTTTTTAAGTTTTTATTGCTTGAAGACGTGATTAATACAAACCCATCGGAATTACTCGAATCTCCAAAAGTTGGACGAAAATTACCAGATACTCTTAATCCTACAGAAATTAATAAATTAATTGAAGCCATTGATTTAAGCACGCCCGAAGGACAAAGAAATAAAGTGATGTTAGAAACCTTATATAGCTGTGGCTTAAGGGTAACAGAGTTGATTAATCTAAAAATCTCCAATTTACATTTTAACGAAGAATTTATAATAATTACAGGAAAAGGGAATAAAGAACGGCTTATTCCTATTGGTAATATTGCTATAAAGCTGATTAATTCTTACATAAAAGAAAACAGAGTTCATCTCGAAATAAAAAAAGGGAACGAAGATTACGTATTTTTAAACCGAAGAGGCTCTAAATTAACACGTGTTATGGTTTTTACCATTATTAAGCAATTGGCTGTAAAAACTGGCTTGCACAAAAAAATAAGTCCGCATACTTTTCGGCATTCATTTGCTACACATTTAATTGAGGGTGGTGCCGATTTGCGTGCTGTACAAGAAATGCTCGGACACGAATCTATTTTAACCACTGAAATTTATACGCATTTAGACAGGGAGTTCCTGAGAGATAACATCTTACAGTTTCATCCGAGAGCAAGAAAACAATAGAAACTGAATAATTTTTTTAAATATAAAATAATGAAAAGTGATTGTGCTGTATTGATTACTGCTGCTGGTTTATCTGAAAGAATGGGTGTTCCTAAAGCCTTGTTGAAATGGAATGCTGAAATGAATTTTTTGCAGAAAATAATTGCAACTTACACTACTTTTGGCTGTAGCGAAATTATTGTAACACTTAATGAAGAAAGTTTTTCGTATTTCATGCCTTTAAAGCTACCTAATCTTAGTTTAATTTTAAACTCACATCCCGAATTGGAAAGAATGTACTCCATACAATTGGGATTAAAAGCCATAAAAACAAGCTCATATTGCTTTATACAAGCCATTGATAATCCTTTTATTGAGCCCAATATACTCGAAGAAATTTATTTACATAAAACAACAAATGATTTTGTAAAACCTACTTATAATGGCAAAAGCGGACATCCCATTTTAATTAATAAGACAATTATTGATTTTATTTGCCAAATGGAAGTAAAAAAGCAAACGTTGAACGAAGTTTTGAAGCAATTTCCACACAAAGTTATTGCAGTTGAACACCCCGAAATATTGTATAATATTAATACGTTGGAAGAATATAGGATAATGGTTTAAAATATACTGTTTAGAAACAGTATATTTTATTGATTTTTGCCCTTATTAATCAAAACTTTCATTATTTTTGCACTGCATAAAAATATTAAATTAAAAAAAAATCATGAAAAAATTATTCTTTTTATTAGTTATTAGTGCTTTTATTATCGGAAATAATAGCGGATGCAAAAATCGTGAAAACCAATCAGCAGATTCAACAAAGGTTAGTAATGTATTAACTGTTGATAGCTTTTTAGTAGCTCCAGAGAAATGGGCTGGTAAAGAAGTTGTTATTACTGGTACTGTTTCTCACGTATGCAAGCACAGTGGTAAAAAACTTTTTCTTTTTACTGCTAACTCTGAAAAAACTGTAAAAATTAATGCTGGAGGCAGTTTTTCAACATTTGACATCAAATATGAAGGTGCTGACGTTGAAATCACAGGTACTGTTATCGAAGACGAAAAAATTGATGCCAATGTCTTAAATGAAATGGAAGCTGATATTAAAAAAATGATTGCAGATAAAAATCAAGAAGCTTGTAACGCTGAAAATAAAGCAATTAGCGGACAAACTAACAACAAAGTAAACACAAAAGAAATTACCGAAGATCCTTTTGCTGAAATAAAGAATTTACGTAAAAAATTAGAAGAAAGTGGCAAAACATATATTCCAATTTATGGAATTAATTGCAAAACCTTAAAAGAGTTTAAAAAGTAAATTTAGTAAATTAATTTCCTTTTTTATTGTATGGCATCAAATAGTTTGAGGATTTTCCGCAAATGGAATAGAATTTTGCATCGTGATATTGGTTATTTCTTTTTTGGAATGACTATTATTTATTGTATTTCAGGTATCGCACTAAATCACAAAAAAGACTGGAATCCCAATTATGATATTACGTACAGAGATTTTACTATTAATGAAAACATTGACAAATCTGCAGTAAACACTGAATGGATATTGGCTTTATTAAAGAATTATCACGAAGAAAATCACTATAAAAAACATTTTTTTTCCGATAACAAAACCTTAAAAATCTTTATTGACAATGGTTCGCTTACCATAAATATTGAGTCAAAAGAAGGTTATATTGAAAATATAACTAAAAGACCTTTTTTCTTTGAAGTTAATTTTCTTCATTACAACCCGGGTAAATGGTGGATGTGGTTTTCAGATATTTTTTGTGTAGCAATGATTATTATCGCAATAAGCGGATTGTTTATTATTGCTAAAAGCAAAAACAGCTTAAGCAGACGTGGTGTATGGTTTGTTATCGCAGGACTTGTGGTTCCAATTTTAGCTTTAATTTTTTTATAGAGAACCTTAAATCCGCAAAGAATTAAACAGAATTTTTAAGGAAGTTTGGTTTTTGAACGACTTAAGCACAACACCTGATTTTATTAAAAAAGAAATAGCAACAGTGCCTTCGCACCAACAGATGTCTTCGACTGATTTGAGCATGGTAGGAAAACCAAAAATTGAGAAAATTAATGTTAAAGTTGAACCAATAGTTGGTGGAATTACTATAGCTGATTTATACCGAATGAAATCAGGTTTGCAAAAAAAACTTTGCTGCAATTGGCTCGGTATAACTGTTAAGAAACAGTTTTGCTTTACAAATCTGTTAAGACCTAGTATATATTAATACAAACAAATAATTATGCAAAATTTTTCAGGAACTATCACTTCAAAATTACCCAGTACAGAAACATCTATATTCGCAATAATGTCAGCTTTGGCTAACGAAACGGGAGCTATTAACTTATCGCAAGGATTTCCCGATTTTCCTATTTCTGAAAAACTTATCGAATTGGTTAATAAGTACATGAAACAAGGAATGAACCAATATGCACCTATGTTTGGCGTACAAGCACTGAGAGAAGTTATTGCAGAAAAGGTTTTTAACACTTACGGAGCTTTGTATCATCCTGATAAAGAAATTAACATAACAGCCGGTGCTACACAAGCCTTATATACTATTATTTCTGCCGTAGTTCACGAAGGCGATGAAGTTATTATTTTTGAACCGGCTTACGATAGCTATGTTCCTGCAATTAAAATAAATGGAGGTATTCCAATACACGCACAGTTGCAAGCTCCCGATTACCATATTGATTGGGATATTGTAAAAAAACTGATTAATAAGAATACTAAAATGATTATCATTAATTCGCCTCAAAATCCAACAGGAAGTATTTTGAGGAGCGAAGACCTAAAAATACTTAATAAATTAATTAAAAATACTGATATTGTGTTGATAAGCGATGAGGTTTATGAACATTTGATTTACGATGGTATTCGCCACGAGAGTGTTTGTTATTATCCTGAATTGGCTGAAAGAAGTTATGTTGTGTATTCTTTTGGAAAAACCTTGCATGCCACAGGTTGGAAAATGGGCTATGTGCTTGCTCCTGAAAATTTAATGAAAGAATTTCGTAAAGTGCACCAATTTAATGTGTTTACTTGTAATACACCTATACAATATGCTATTGCCGAATACATTAAAGATAAAGAAAATTATATCCATTTAAGTGATTTCTACCAACAAAAACGCGATTTTTTTGTATC
>CAYTJB010000078.1:0-7796 GCA_964437995.1 uncultured Bacteroides sp.
GCAGTCTTGATTTTTTGTTACTTTTGTATCAAGACAAAAGTAAAAGAAAAAAAAGTAATTCTAAGATTTTAGGGTGGTATTCAATTTTTTTTGCAGAAAACCCTACTGTGTAAATTTTTAGCCTTGCGTAATATGAGTTATTAACTAAAATTTGCTTTACTTAAGCAGAAATTAAAGCATTTGTTTCTAAATTGCCATTTTATAAATAAAACTTCATATAAAAAAATTTCTTTTCAAAATTTTTAATACTTTTGCACATTGAAAACCAAGAAAATTAATAATAATTAATAAAAAATAAAATGAAAAAAACATTATTTTTACTATGCTTAGGTATGTTTGTAATAAGCAGTGCCTTTTCGCAAATGAGTTTTAAAAGAAACACAACTCAAAAACCAAGTTTTGATTTAACTGAAAAATCAGCATTAGTTCTCAACAACAATTATTCTGACAGCAAAGTTTTTATTTCCAACGAAGAAAATGAAATGTCGAAATCAAGAAGACGTAGCAGCAGACGCAGAGGAGGTTCTTCTGAAGGTGGTGGCGTTATTATTAACGTAGGCTTAGGTTATGGACTTGGCTTAGGCTCACAAAATGTTACCAATTTTACGGATAAGACTTATTCTATGATTGATACTTCCACTGCTACCCCGCTTCTTCCTTCAACTTTTACTAACACAGAAGATCAAATAAATGTTTCATTAGGTAAGGGTTTGTGTATTAATGGATCCTTAGGCTATATGATTAATGGTAATTTAGGATTTGAAGTAGGAATGTCGTATTTAATTGGTGCAAAAATTACAGCAACTAAAACATCTACTAATACTACTTATATTACCGATTTGTCAGTATCAAAAGATGAAGATACTTATACTTATCAAGCTAAAATGTTTCGATTAAATCCTACTGTAATTATTGCTTCTGGCATGGAAGGCATTAATCCTTATGCTAAGTTTGGTATGACCTTAGGATTTGGCTCATTTACCGCAGAACAATCTAAAAATAATACAACTACTATGAAAAGAACAAGCTTAGGCAAGGCAGACACTGTAATTACTAGTAATACATCTGCCAAAAATGAACTCAGCGGAGGCATGGCTATTGGTTTTAATGCTACCTTAGGTTGTGCGTTTACTGTAAGCGAAAATATCTCAATATTTGCCGAAATTAATATGGTTAATATGTCGTATTCGCCCGATAAAAACGAATTAACAGAATATACAGTAAATGGAGTTAATCAATTACCAAATATGACGGTTTCACAAAAACAAATAAATTATTATGAAACTTTAGTAACTTCAAACGCTACAATTTATCCAACCACAGAGCCAAGTCAAGCACTTAAACAATCATTAAATTTTGGTAGTATTGGTTTAAATATTGGTATGAAAATCAACTTTTAATCTTTAGTTTACAAAGAGCACTAAAAATCTATAAAAAGAAGCTATCTCTTAATTTTTGAGATGGCTTCTTTTTTGTATTCTTGTTAAATTTAGGTTAATTCTATTTTTGTAATTTGTTCTTTTGTAATTTTGATGAAAAATAACTTATACTTAAAATCTATATGAAAAAAATAATCTTGATTGCATCTTGTTTATTAATAACAAGTTTAGGGTTTTCACAACAAAACGCAGCACCTAAAACAAAAAAATTGCCTTTAGTTACCATTAAAACTGCTGATGGAAAAACAATCAAAACTTCTGATATTTCTAACAATGGGAAACCCATTATTATCAGTTTTTGGGCATTATGGTGCAAACCATGCCAAAAAGAATTGTCAACAATAGCCGAAGTATATGATGAGTGGCAAAAAGAAACAGGTGTTAAATTAGTAGCTGTTTCTATTGACGATGCCCGTTCATCAGCAAGAGTATTGCCTACCGTAAATGGCAATAATTGGTCTTACGAAGTTTTGTTAGACGTAAATCACGATTTTAAAAGAGCCATGAACGTAAATATGATTCCTCATACCTTTTTATTAAACGGTAATGGCGAAATTGTATGGCAACACACTTCATTTGCCGAAGGTAGTGAATTGGAATTGATAGAATTAGTTAGAAAACTAAACAGGGGCGAAGATATTTCCGAAAAAAAATAATATAATCTTTATTTGATATAGAATACGGGGGCTTTTGTCATTCCGAATCCCGAAACTTCGGGAAGAAATCTCAATAAATAAATGAGATGCTTCCTTCGTCAGCATGACAAAAAAGACTCAACAAAACAAAAACTATTTTCTTATCACTTTGAATAATTAAATTTATAAAGAATGAATAAAAATACGTTAATTAAAAGTTTGAAAATCATTGTCCTCTTAGGATTTTTCCCTTTGCTTGGATTTTCGCAAAACCTTTTGAATTCAGGAAGCATACAAGGTAATTTCCAGATGGATGCACAATATTATCAAAAAGACAGTACTATTGGCGCTAATGATGTTTCCGAAAAAATGTTGATGAATGCTTTTGCAAACATTATTTATACCAATGGCAATTTTAGTACAGGATTAAGATACGAGAGCTATCGAAATCCTATGTTAGGCTTCGATAATAGATATAAAGGCAGTGGAATAGCCTATCGTTATGCTACTTACAAAGCTGACGATTTTGAAATTACAGTTGGTAATTTTTACGAACAGTTTGGTAGTGGCATGATTTTTAGAAGTTACGAAGAACGAAATTTAGGTTACGACAATGCTATGGATGGTATTCGCGTAAATTTTAATCCTTTGCAAGGTATTATGCTAAAAGCAATTATTGGTACACAACGATTTTTTTGGGATGTAGGTCCCGGAATTGTGAGAGGTGGTGATGCCGAATTTGCTTTAAATGATATTATTCCAAGTTTTTCGGAAAGTAAAACAAGACTAACTTTTGGTGGAAGTGTAATTAGCAAATATCAACCAGATGAAGAAATTCTATACGACGCTTCCAAAAAATATAATTTACCTGAAAATGTAGCTGCTTTTGCAGGAAGAATGAATGTTTCGAGAGGAAAAATCAATGTAAATGCCGAATATGCTTACAAAGCTAACGACCCTAATTCGCAAAACAATTTTATTTATCGCCATGGCGAAGCCTTATTAGTGTCTGCTTCATATTCTCAAAAAGGATTAGGCGTAATTTTATCAGGCAAGAGAGTTGATAACATGGCTTTTAAATCAAACAGGACAGAGGTTGGCAACATGTTAAATATTAATTATTTACCAACACTAACCAAGCAACATGCTTACAGTCTTTCGGCAATTTATCCTTATGCTACGCAGCCTAACGGCGAAATGGGTGTACAAGGCGAAATTGTTTATACCATTCCTAAAAATACAAAATTAGGTGGTAAATATGGTGCCGAAATCAAGTTAAATTACTCAAGAGCCAATTCTTTAGACCAAACAGCACTGAATGATTCAACAGCAATTGGCGAAAAAGGAACATTGGGTTATACTTCAAGTTTCTTTAAATTTGGTAAAGAGTTGTACTTTCAGGATTTTAACATTGAAATCTCTAAAAAAATCAATAGCAAATTAAAAGGTTCATTATCTTGGGTTAATTTAGTGTATAATCAGGCTATAATTGAAGGTCATCCCGGTTTACCTACTGTTTATGCCAATATTTTTATTGCTGATATTACATACAAAATTACACCAACAAATTCAATAAGGACAGAGATACAACACCTTAATACTAAGCAAGATGAAGGAAACTGGTCAATGGGAATGCTTGAATATTCTATTGCACCTCAGTGGTTTTTCTCTGTTTCTGACCAGTATAACTATGGAAATGAAATAGATGCAAAAAAAATTCATTATTATAATGTAGGATTAGGGTATAATAGAAACTCAAGTAGGATTCAACTATCGTATGGCAAACAACGCGAAGGAATTTTATGTGTAGGTGGTGTTTGCAGACAAGTTCCTGCTGCTTATGGTTTTAATATTACAATTACCAGTAGTTTTTAATTTTAATTTAGTGAAAATATGAAAAAAGTTTATTTAATATATTTAGTATTTGCTTCATTATTAATGCAATCCTGTAATAAAATTGATGACAAACTTATACCTATTGCTGCAAAAGATTGGTATGGTAAAAGAATTTTAATTGAAGATTATACAGGACATAGATGTCCAAACTGCCCCGCAGCAGCTATAGTGGCAAGTGATTTAAAAGCATTATATGGAGATAAAATTGTGGTTATAGCTGTTCATGCTGGTTATTTTGCAGAACCTAAACCTTTACTTAATTTTCCTGAAGATTTTAGAACAACAGCAGGAACTGAGTGGGATAATTTTTTTGGTATCAGTAATGCAGGTAATCCAAATGGCTTAATTAACAGAGTTGGGTTTCCAACCACAACACATATTATTAACCCCAACGCTTGGGCTGCAAAAGTAGGAAGTTTGCTTACTGAAATCCCAGAAGTTGAAATTGAAATTACGCCTAATTTTAATACTTCAACAAATATTTTAACAGGGCAGGTTAAAACCAAATTTCTAAAAACGATAAAGAAGAAATTAAAACTACAGATAGTTATAACCGAAGATAGCATTATAGCACCACAACAAAATGCAAGTACTATTGTGGTTGATTATGTTCATCGCCATGTTCTTAGAGGTGCTTTAAATGATAGTTGGGGTAGCGAACTAACAAATGGACTTGCAAATTCATATATTGATACGGAAATTCTAACACCAATTTCATCATTTGCAATCGACCCTACTAAATGGAAAACAAAACATTGTACTATTGTAGCTTTTGTATATGATGACAATACAAAGGAAATATTACAAGTAGCTGAAAAGCATATTGAGTGAAAAGGTAATTGAATGTAATACAAGAGGCTGATAAACATTGTTTATCAGCCTCTTTATATTAGAAAGGATAGCCAATACCAAAATTTAGCACAAAATCATTAAAACCAGAGTGAGTAATTACCCACTCTCTATCTTTTGTTTTAGATGGATTTCTTAATGGTATGGCTGCATCTACACGAATAAGTAAGAACCCGAAGTCTAAACGTGCTCCAAAACCAGTTCCAATGGCAATTTGTTTCAAAATTTTATCAACTTGAATCTCGCCATCAGGAAATAGGGCGTTTGCTTTATTGAGCCAAATATTACCTGCATCTACAAATAATGCTCCGTGCAAAAATTTATATATCTGAAAACGGTTTTCGATATTAAACTCTAAAGAAATATCGCCAATACGGTCAAAATTTTCTCCTTTTGAATCAGCATAAGCACCTGGTCCTAACGAACGCAATCTCCAGGCTCTTATGTCATTACTACCTCCAGCAACAAAGCTTTTTTCGTAGGGCAATTGTCTTGAATTCCCATAAGGAAGCCCAAAGCCACTTACAATTCTTGCCACCAAATAATAATTTGGACTATAATAAAAGTAACCTTTAATTTCAAAATCAAACCGCACATATTGTGAATACATCAATTTAAATACTTCATAATCACCATCATTGTTTCGGTTGTTGTCAAACCATTTTTTATACAAATTAAAAACATTGCCAGCCAATTCAAAGTTAGCTCTAAAAAAAGTAAAATCTCGCCTTTTGTTTGGGTCTTGATTGTTGTATATAAAACTATATTTCCCGTTCAAAATAAAGTGGTCTGTATATTGGTATTTCAATCGTTTATCAAGGAAACCATCAATAGTTGCTTTAAATAAAGAGTCAGGAAAAATTTTAACTGCATTTATTTCAATAGGATTTGCTACAAATTGAGTGTAACGTGATTTTTTCCAATTATATCCAAACGAAACATTGGTAATGGTTCTTTTAAAGTCAGGACGTTGTTGGAAATTATAACCTGCACTTATTGTAGTTTTAGGTTTAAAATACTTAGGAAAACTTTCTTGAGAAATAGGCATCAAAAACTTAGGAATTTCAATACTTGCTTCAACACCTGTTTCAAATGTATTGAATAATGGCAGATTTGATCTTTCACTTGTTATGCTTATTTTTTGATTTTCCAAAACGCCTTTAAGCTTTATATTAAAAATCTCAGCGCCTTTAAATATATTCTTATTTTGAAAGAGAATATTTCCAGCAACTCCAAAATAGCCAGATGAATTGCTCCCCTCAAGCTCTAAAGATACAGAATTTGATTTATTTTTAGCAAGTTCAACTTTACAATCCAGCGAACGTTCTCCTTTAACCAAATCTAAGCTATCTTCTTTTAACTCATCAAATCCAATATTGATAAACCTGAAATTTCGCAGTTCGGAAAGACGATTATACGTTTGATCTGCATCTCTTAAATTAAAGTAATCATTAGAATTAATAAAAATTGATTGCGAAAAAGTTTTGGGTCTAATTTTTATTTCGCTATTATGTACAAAAACGTAATGATTTTGCATTGCATTGTTTTCGTATTGAGCAACATTAAGTAGTAAAGTGTCTTTTTTTACCGAATCTGAAAGCAAAGGATTATAATCGGGATAAATAAAAATGTTGCGAATTTTATATCGTTTGTGATTAGTTATTAAAACACTATCAGGATTAATTGTAGAATTAACGGTTGGATTTCTTAGCAAAACAGTAACATTCATGCTGTTGTTGTTTAAACTACTATCAACTGTATATACTATGAAGTCTTTTGTAAAAGCAAAATATCCTTGATTTTTTAAATTTGTAACAATTCGTTCTCTTTCTTTTTCAAATTGATCAATATTGTAATTATCACCACTTTTTAGCAAAGAATTATTTAAGGTAGCTGTTATATTCCTTTTAAGGTTTTCGTCTTCAACAATATAGTTTATTTCATTTAATTTATATGGTTTAGTGGCAATAATTTTATACATTACTATTGCCTTCTTTTTTTTGGTATAATCAATGTGTTTTTCAATTATCGAATTAAAATAACCATGATTATCTAAATACAGAGCAATTTTTTTTAATGTAGCATTTGTTAACAATGTATCTAACACTACTGGGGGTTCTCCAATGTTTTTTAAAAATCTGCTAAATCCTCTCGGGTTTTCTTGTCGGGCAAGATTATAAAACGCAAGTTTAAACTTAATACCTAAGAACTTTTTATTAGGTAATTGTTTTATCAATCCATTTATAATCTCATTACTAATGTCATTATTATTCGTGATAATCTTATTTTTCTTTAAAAGATACTGATCATCTTCCAACTTACGTGTCGAACTACAAGATACTAAAGTATTAAGAATACTAAAAATTAATATTATTTTAAGAAAAAGATATGTTTTTGCCACTTTGTTAATTCTGATTAAAGTACAAACCTACAAGTTTTTTTTAAATTTTCAACTAAAAAAATAAAATTTTTATTTGGTAGTATTAAAAAAAACATTAATTTTGTAGTCCAATTTACAAAAAGGGAGTTTAGCTCAGTTGGTTTAGAGCACCTGCCTTACAAGCAGGGGGTCACTGGTTCGACCCCAGTAATTCCCACAAAAGGCTGAGTCATTTTGATTCAGCTTTTTTTATATGAGCTATATATTTTATATTCTTTATTCTGAATCAGTTGCCAAATATTACATTGGTCATACTAATAATATTGATGAAAGAATTCGTAAGCATAACACTAATCATAAAGGGTTTACTGGTTGTGTAAACGACTGGAAAGTAGTTTATTTTGAAGAATTTGAATCCAAATCGGAGGCATATTTTAGAGAACGACAAGTAAAAAGTTGGAAAAGTAAAACCAAAATCATCGAACTAATTAACCAAAAAATTTAGCTCAGTTGGTTTAGAGCATCCCGATTTTCAATCGGGAGGGTCACTGGTTCGACCCCAGTAATTCCCACAAAAGGCTGAGTCATTTTGATTCA
>CAYTJB010000078.1:7896-11847 GCA_964437995.1 uncultured Bacteroides sp.
CATCCCGATTTTCAATCGGGAGGGTCACTGGTTCGACCCCAGTAATTCCCACAAAGCCACTCATAATTGAGTGGTTTTTTTATATGAAATATTCATTTTATATTATTTATTCTGAGTTAATTAAAAAGTATTATACCGAATGAAATCAGGCTTGCAAAAAAAAACTTTGTTGCAATTGGCTCGGTATAAATGTTTCTAAACAATTTTGCTTTACAAACCTATTAAGAACCAGTGTATAAATTAGTTTGTTAGAATTTGGTATTACTCAAAATCAGCATACAGCAAATACTTTTTACGTATTTTTTTAAATTTCCCCAAATCTGCTTGCCAA
Source organism: uncultured Bacteroides sp. (assembly GCA_964437995.1). Lineage (GTDB taxonomy): Bacteria > Bacteroidota > Bacteroidia > Bacteroidales > JACABE01 > JACABE01. The sequence continues at coordinate 8,228 of CAYTJB010000078.1, forward strand.
CTTTGTCTTATTTCTTCTTCCGATTTGCCTGCAATAATTTGTTTCCTAAGCATATCTGTACCTGCTAATTTATCAAAAGTAGTTGTAAAAAAATCGCATTTTGGCGAAAGCCGTTTGTATAAATCAATCAACCAAAACAAATTAATTTTTGCTTCATTTTTTAATACGCTTAAAGGATAACTGCTTAAATCGTAGCCAAAACATTTTTTATTTTTATAGGGAGGTTCGCTACTCATACCTTTGATAGCTTTGGGTATATAAGAAAACAAAGTGCTGTCTAAATCGGGATGACCTATTATTTGAAAAGCTGTAATAGTTCCCCTTCCAACACTTACTACTGTTCCTTCAAACAAACATAATGTTGGGTATAAATATATTGCACTCATATTTAGCAAATTTGGAGAAGGTTTAATAGGAAGTGTATAAAAATCTGCGTGATTGTAATTATTAACAGTAATTGTTCTCAATTTGCATTGAATGCCACCTTTTAACCATTTTTCGCCGTTAATCATTGTTGCATATTCGGCTATTGTCATACCGTGTACAATAGGAACAGGATGCATACCTACAAAAGAAGTAAATTTCATATCTAACACGGGTCCATCTACATAATAACCATTAGGATTTGGACGGTCTAATATCAATAACTCTACATTGTTTTCGGCACAGGCTTCCATTACATAATGTAAGGTGGAAATATAAGTGTAAAACCTTGCACCTACGTCTTGAATATCAAAAATAACAATATCTATTCCTTGCAAATCGGTTGCCTTTGGCTTTTTATTGTTGCCATACAAGGAAATTACTGGTAGTTTTGTTTTTTTGTCAAGCAAATTTTGTACAATTTCGCCTGCTTCTTGCTCTCCTCTAAAGCCATGTTCGGGACAAAAAACTTTTTTTATGCGAATATCTAATTTTAACAAACTATCTACTAAATGTACTTTACCTATCGTTGAGGTTTGGTTGGCAACAATGGCAATATTTTTGTTTTTTAAGATGGGTAAGTATTTTTCGGTTTGCTCAGCGGCTGGTTTAATGGCAAGAAATACATTTTTATTATTTAAAATAATATTATTTTGAGCTAATAGTGAATGCCAAGTAAGAATCAAAAATAGTAACGTTACATTTTTATTAATCATATTTCACATTTTATTTAGTGTTAATAATAGAAATTTTATTATTTCTGTATCGTTTTTATCATGCTGATTTTTTTGTCATACTGAACGAAGTGAAGTATCTCATCTCATTTTAATAAATTATTGAATATTTTACTTGATTGAGATTCTTCGCTATTGCTCAGAATGACAACATAAACTTATATCAAAAAATAGACAAAATACAAATGCTTCTTTTTGCAGAGCTACTGCCAGTATTATACTTCACTCGTTTTCAAGAAATAATTTTTTCTTTCACTACTTATTCTTCAATTAAAGAAAAATTATGTAGATTTGTAAAATTATAAAAATATACTTAATTGAACTTAGAAATTTTTATCGCAAAGCGATTTTTAGCTAAAAATAAAAAAAATATCTCGCAACCTATTATTCGGGTAGCTATTACCGGTATTGCTTTGGGCGTAGCTGTGATGATTATTGCAGTGGCAACGGTTACCGGATTTCAGCAAAAAATTACCGAAAAGGTTATTGGTTTTGGCGGACATATTAAAATTGGCAATTTCGATATAAACAATTCGTACGAATCGCTCCCCATTGAAAAAAACCAACAGATGGTAAGTGATTTGCAAGCTATAGATGGCGTTGCTCACGTGCAGGTTTATGCCAATAAAGTTGGTATGATAAAAACCGATGAGCAAACTCAGGGTTTTGTTTTAAAAGGGGTGGGGAGTGATTTCGATTGGTCGATTATGAAACATAATATTGTGCAAGGAGGCATTATTCGGGTTAAAGATAGCGGAAAGACAAATGATGTAATCATCTCTAAATACTTAGCTGATAAATTAAAATTAAAACTAAACGATAAACTAAAAACTTATTTTATTGGCGATGAAGGTTTACGTGGCAGACCTTTTATAATAAAAGGCATTTACGAAACAGGTTTGGAAGAATTTGACAAAAAATTTGTTTTTGCCGATATTGCCCATATCCAAAAGCTAAATCAGTGGGATGCCAACAAAATAGATGGTTATGAAGTGTTGATAAAAGACTTTGACCAATTAGATGTAATCAATAGTGAGGTGTATCAAACAATTGGGTACAATCTTAATGCTAAAACCATTAAAGAGCTTCATCCTGAAATATTCGACTGGTTAGGGCTTACAAATATGAACGTAATTGTAATTATTGTTATTATTTCTTTAATATCATCGGTAACAATGATTTCAACTTTATTAATTCTGATACTTGAAAAAACAAATATGATTGGTACTTTAAAAGCAATGGGTACAAAAAATTTGAGTATTCGCAAGATATTTATTTACAATGCTCTTTATATTACCATACAAGGTATGCTTTGGGGTAATTGTATTGCACTGGCATTGGGTTTTGTCCAACAAAAGTTTGGTATAATCAAACTCGACCAAGCCTCGTATTACGTAAAAACCGTTCCTATCAATCTTAATGTATGGCATATTCTTTTAATAAATGCAGGAACTATTGCTGTATGCACATTGGCTTTGCTGATTCCCTCGTATATTGTTTCTAAGATTACGGTGGTAAAGGCGATAAGGTTTAGTTAGCTTTCCGCTTATCGGCGTTAGTCGATTAGCGGATAATTTTTTTTTTATATATCCGCTAAGCGATAAAAATCGCTAAGCGGAAGCCCCCGCTTATCAGCTTTTGCTGATTAGCGGATAAAGGGAACGAAAACTTTATTGAATGCTTGTAAATAAAAAGTATATTTGCAGTAAAATATATAACCAAAAGGTAGGGAAAGTCAGCTAAATTTCGGTAGCTAACCTTATCTTAGGTTGAGATATATTCGAGTTGGGGGCAAGCTAAAAGTGCCATAAAATAGATAATACAATGGAAAATCCAAGAAAAATAAAAAATAAGCCCAAAATTACAGAATGGATTCAAGCAATTGCAGCGGCAATTTCTATTCCAGCAGCAATTATTGCTTGTATTGTATTTTTTCAAAAAGATATTCAATTACAAGGTCAAATAAATAAACTGGATACAATTGCAAATCAAAGTCTTCAACAAACAAAACTATTAACGAATCAAGTTGAACTATTAAAATCTGAGTTAGACTTTCAAAAGGAACAAAATAATCAATCACTTATACATAGAGAAGCCGAAATTAAACCCAAATTAATAATTGAATTAGACGATTTTAATGGAGATATTATATCTGCAAGCATTATAAATAATGGGAAATCTGCTAAGATTCTAAAAATAAAAAATAAGAATCCAAAAGATTTTATTATTCACATTCCTTTTCAAAATATTGGAGAAGGAAAAGAGAAAGGTATTACATTTAGATATAAAAAGCCTGAAGAAAGAAATGAAAAAACGATACTGAGTTTTACTTTGATTTATGAAGACATTGATAAAAGAAGACATTCACAAGATTATAGTTTTACAAATATTGAGGAAACTATTAATAAGAAAAATAATAACCAAATAGAAAGAAACTAAAGCCAGCCCCTAACAGCCGTTATA
>CAYTJB010000079.1:0-583 GCA_964437995.1 uncultured Bacteroides sp.
TTAAAAGTGCATATATAAACAAGTTGGCAAATATTTTAAAAACAGCGACTTCCTGCAAAAATGAAATATTTTTAACTGATTTTGTGATTTTTCCCCCTTTTCTGCTAATAATTATGTAAACGATTAAATCTTTCGATGTGGAAAAGGATAAATTCATTTCAGTTATTAAAAACAATCAAAATCTGATTTTTAAAGTTTGCTACTCTTATTGTAAAAATACCGAGAATAGAAAGGACTTGCAACAAGAGATTCTTATGCAATTATGGAGTTCATTTTCAAAATTTGACGGACGCGTTAAGATTTCGACATGGATTTATAAAATTGCATTGAATACAGCAATTTTTTATTATAGGAATGATTGTAAGCATAACAAGAGGAAAACAATTGATGCATCAATATTATCACTTTCCGATTTCGATGAAAATTCTGAACAGGATGAGAACATAGTAAAGCTCTATCAGTTTATTGAACGTTTAGATGAAATGGACAAAGCTTTAATTTTGCTCTATTTGGACGACAGTAAATATAAAGATATTGCTGAGATTCTCGGAATTTCAGAAACCAATGTAGCTACTAGATTTGT
>CAYTJB010000079.1:593-1113 GCA_964437995.1 uncultured Bacteroides sp.
ATTAAAATCTTGAAATTATGGAATTAGATGATTTAAAAGGTGCTTGGGCACAGTATGATAAAAAACTTACAGAAAGTTTGAAGTTTAATGAGGACTTACTACGTAAAATGAATTTAAATAATTCAAAGCGAGAAATGCAAAAACCTCTGATTTATGAGCTTGGCAATATTTTAATATTATTTTTATTATTAGTTTATGTCATTTCTTTATCAATTCGCTTTATTGACGAACCTAAATTTTTTATACCGGGATTTATTGTAGCAGTTATATGTATTTTAGGGTTAATCACTACGATTATCAAGGCAAATAAATTTGCAAATATTGATTATTATAGTTCTTCTATTTTGCAACTTCAAAAAGAAATTGCACAACTTAACAAGTTAGTTTTGCGATTTAGAAAGTATGAATTAAGTATGCTTCCAATATTAATAATACCTTTACTTCCATTGTTATTCAAATCAATACATAATATTGATATATATCAAAATATTAGATTATTTATTATTGAGACTGTTATAAT
>CAYTJB010000079.1:1123-5050 GCA_964437995.1 uncultured Bacteroides sp.
TATAATTTTAGGAATAAGTTATCCTGCTACAATCTGGATTAATAAACATTTGTATGACAGGAAGTTTAAGAGTGCAGAGCAATTGCTTGCTGAATTAGAAAAATTTGAAAAGGAAGGATAAAAACGTTTGCCAATAAGCGGTCATAAAACATGCCAGATTTATTGGTTTTGTAACAGTTTGTCCCGCATCGAGTTTTGTCTAAAGGGAATAATGACGCAGCCCCGCAATCCAGCACGTTTCATTCCGCCACACGTTACCAAAACAAAGAGAGCGAGTTGAAATCAACTCGCTCTCTTCTTTATATATCGGCTATTTTCTAATACTCGTTAGGTAGTTCCTTTAATTGCGTAAGCGTAAACACAGGTCCATCTTTGCAAACAAACACCTTGCCTACGTTGCATCTGCCACACTTACCAAATCCGCATTTCATACGATTTTCCAAGGTAGTATATACGTTTTCATCGGTAAATCCAAGTTTTTCCAATACAGGGAAAGTAAATTTAATCATCACAGGAGGACCGCAAACGATGGCTATTGTATTATCGCTTTTAGGTGCAATTTCAGATAAAACCGTTGGTACAAAACCAACTTTCCCTTTCCAGTCGGGTGTTTCGCCACCCGGGTCAACTGTTGTAACAAGGTTTACATCAGGGCGGGCGTTCCATTCGGCTAATTCGTGTTTATAAACTAAATCGTCAACCGAGCGGGCACCGTAAACAATGGTAATATCTTTAAAGTTTTCGCGTAAATCAAGACAGTTCCAAATAACGCTACGCATAGGAGGCAACGCAATACCACCTGCTATAAATAAAAGGTTTTTGCCTTTCCATTCGTCAATAGGGAAAATATTGCCATAAGGTCCTCTAAAACCAATTATATCGCCTTCGTCCAAATTTGCTAATGCTTTGGTAACGCGTCCTGCCTCACGAAATGTACATTCAATATATCCTTTACGAGTAGGTGCAGAGGCAATACAAAAAGTTACCTCACCTTCGCCATAAATTGAATATTCGCCAAACTGACCTGTTCTGAAATTGAAGTTTTCAGCATCTTCATCATTCATAAATTTGAGTCGAAAAGTTTTTACAAAAGGAGCTTCTTCTGTAATTTTTTCAATCTTCATTTTATAAGGAGAATATATTGTATTCTTTTCCATTGTATATTTTGTTTAATTGGCTTTATCAATTATTTTAATATGTCCTTAAATTCGCAAATCATCTGATGACTAATTGAAAAAAGTTGTTTTATATAACGACTGTTTTTAAAGTCATCTGATGATTAATAATTATTTTAACATGTAGCAATAGCTTTCAAATGCTCTGCAATATTCATATCGGCAGGGCAAGCTCTCGAACATCTTCCGCAACCTACACAACCAAACTGTTTTTGTTGTTCGGGTTGGTACGAAAACTTGTGAAATATTCTTTGTCTCCATCTTTGTGCTTGCTTTTCGCGAGGATTATGACCCGAAGTATGCAATGTAAACAGTTTGAATCCACAAGAATCCCAACATCTGTGGCGTACGCCATCTTTGCCTTTATTTTCATCTTGTATATCGAAACATCCGCAGGCAGGGCATACATAAGCACAAGCACCGCAACCTACGCAACGCATAGCTTGTTGATCCCATATTTCTGATTCAAATATAGTTTTTAATTTTTCGTTGATGGTTTCGGTAGAAAACAGTTGTTCAATTTTTGCAACGAAAGGTGTTTTATCAACAGCAACTGTATCTTTAAACAAATCAGTATTTGCATCGAGTATTAATTTTCCTTTTTCGGTAATAATCTCAGCAAAATATTCGGTGGATGATATTTCTGTAAGCAAAATATCACTTCCGGCAGTATTGCATGGACTTCCATTTACCGAAGTACAGAAACAAAAATCATCTGCTTTTTTGCAACTTATGCTGATAATTGTTAGTTTCTCTAAGCGTGTTTTAAATATTTCATCTACAGAATCGGTAGTAAATATTGCATTTAAAGGTGCGAAACCTGCTGCATCGCATGGTCTGCTACCAAAAGCAACCACTTCGGGAAACTTAGAAAAATCAACATCTTTAACAATAATATCATCAAACGTTTTTTCAAAGTTAAACAGTTTTTCTACCTTTGGAAATACCAATGATTTTGCCGACTGTACAGTTGCAATGCTATCAAAATCTATTTCCTGAACAGATTGAATTTTTGCAAAATCGGAAATCCCATTTTTATTTACAGGTGCATAAACATCTTTCCCTGATGTATTTAATCTTTCAATTAAGACAGAAAGATTAGCTTTATCAATTAATTTATTAATGATTTCCATAATTTATTTAATAAAATTTTCTTTATCAACATTGGTATAAGAAGAAAGGGCGGGTGTAAACACAGAACTCATTCCTGCTTCCGAATTAAATTCTTCGATAATAAAATCGGAAAGCATATACGAAAGTATATTTAACGGAATATCAACAGGGCAAGAACGGTTGCATTCGCCACAGTTTATACATCTTCCGGCTAAGTGCATAGCTCGCATAATATGCCACTCCAAATTTCCGTATTTATGAGAAGCCACAGGTATCCACTGAGGATTATTGGTTTCCACATTGCATTTTCCGCAATAGCACATCGGACAAGACGCACGACAAGCATAACACTTGATACATGGACTAAACGCTTCAACCCAATAGTTAAATCTTTCTTCAAGAGGCATTGCTTGAATTTTTTCGATAAGTATTTTGTCTTCTGGTTTTAAACCTTTAGGTTGCGTTTTTGCAAATTCTTCGGCAGCTTTAAAATCAAGCAATCCAACACATTTTCCTTCAAAAGAAATACCGATGATTTTGATTTTTTCTTCGGCAATTTGATTTTCGGAAGCCAATTGTAAAATACTTCTTACTACATTTGGATTGGCTGTAATTGCTATTGAAGTTGCTTTTTGACAAATATCTTTCTTTAAATACAAGGCAATATTATGTATGCAAAATTCATTATAAATCAGCTTGTCAATATCTTCTGGTTTGGTAAAAAAAGCAGGTCTTACTTTGTTTGCAGTACCTTTTTCAAACCCTACTACTAATTGAACTTTATTTTCAACAAGCAATTCTTTTGCGATTTTTTTAATATCTTCCATAACTATTCTAAAATATCTTGTGTGGACAATTTATGATATGTTTCGTAAGGTCCTAATTTTTTGATTTCCTCATTAGCATTGTTAACTATTTCAGCCCATTTAGCACCTTCGGCAGCAGAAACCCACGAAAAAATAATACGGCGGGTATCAATTCCCATAAAGTCGCAAATTTTCTTAAATACCATCCAACGACGACGGGCATAAAAATTACCTGAAGTGTAATGGCAATCGTTAGGATGGCAACCTGATACAATAACACCATCGGCACCACTTGCAAAGGCTTTGGTTAGCAACATATAGTCAATTCTTCCTGTACATGGAAATCGAACAATTCTAACATTTGCTGAATATTTAATTCTGCTTGTTCCTGTTAAATCGGCACCGGCATAAGTGCACCAGTTACAAACAAAAGCTACAATTTTAGGCTCAAATTCTGACATCTTAAATTTTGTTTAAATTCTTTTGTTTATTGTTTTCTAACTATTTAATAATGCATCAACTTCAGAATACATTTGCGAATTGGTATAACCTTCAATATCAATTGATTTTGATTTACATACCGCAACACAAGTTCCACAACCTTGGCACAAACCAGGGTTAATAAAAGCAAGTTGTTTGATTAGATTTCCATTTCTATCTTTAATATCTTCTTTTTCAATTGCATTGTAAGGGCAAACTGGTTGGCATAAGAAACAGCCGGTACAAGAAGAATAATCAGGTGGAGCAGTTCTGTCAACAACAGCAATAAGTGGTTCGCGGGTAAGTTCTGTGTTTGCAAATAAGCATGAAATTTTACCTGCTACGCCCGAAGC
>CAYTJB010000079.1:5060-5940 GCA_964437995.1 uncultured Bacteroides sp.
AGCAACCGATTCGGGAATATCTTTAGGAGCTTGACAAGCACCGGCTAAATAAATTCCAGCAGTATTTGTTTCAACTGGTTTTAGTTTTGGATGTGCTTCCGAGAAAAATTTATGTTGATCGTACGAAACATGAAGTTTTTGTGCTAATTCTTCAGCACCCGAATTGGCAACACCAGCGGTAGCCAAAACTACCATATCTGCTTCAATTTCTACGGTTTCAGCATTCATTAATGTATCGGCACCTACTACTATTAGTTTGCCATCGCGTTCGTAAATTTTTGAAACTCTTCCTCTTATATATTTAGCACCGTCTTCTTCAATACCTCTGCGAGTAAATTCATCATAATTTTTGCCGGCAGCTCTAATGTCCATATAAAAAACATAAGCAGTGCCGTCATGAACTTTGTGTTTGTACAACATGGCATGTTTTGCGGTGTACATACAACATATTTTAGAGCAATATTCAATGCCTTTAGCAGGGTCGCGAGAACCGGCACAAGCTAAGAATACAATTTTCTTAGGAATTTCGCCATCTGATGGTCTGCGGATTTCGCCTGAAGTTGGTCCTGATGCAGATGCAAGTCTTTCAAATTGCAATCCATCAATAATATCTTTATACTTTCCGTAACCATATTCAGGAAAGAAATCGGTTTTCTTTATGTTAAATCCTGTACATATAGCAATAGCTCCAATTGCAACTTCAATAATTTCGTCTTCTTGGTCAAATCTAATTGCATTTGCTTGACATACTTTTTCGCAAACTTTACATTTGCCGGTTTTATAATAGGTGCAATTAATTTTATCAATTACCGGAATATTTGGAACAGCTTGAGGGAAAGGAACGTAGATAGCGGGTCTTTTCCCCATGCCCAATTCAAAT
>CAYTJB010000079.1:6092-8383 GCA_964437995.1 uncultured Bacteroides sp.
GAGCAATCTAATGTGGGAAAAGTTTCGCTTAATTGCGACATGTGCCCACCAATAGATGGATCGCGTTCAACCATTATAACTTTATGACCTGCATTGGCAATATCTAAAGCTGCTTGAATACCTGCAACGCCACCACCAATAACAAGTGCAGTTTTAGTAACAGGAACTTTAATAGGCATTAAAGCATTGTTTCTTTTTACTTTTTCAACCAACATTCTAACTACGTCTATTGCTTTTTGGTCGGTTTTATCACCTTTTTCGTGAACCCATGAGCAATGTTCGCGAAGATTCGCCATTTCGCATAGATATGGATTTAAGCCGGCTTCAGCGCAAGCTCTTCTAAATGTTGGTTCGTGCATACGCGGTGAACATGCTGCTACTACTACACCTGTAAGATTATTTTCTTTAATTGCTTTAATAACTAAATTCTGACCAGGGTCAGAACACATGTATTTGTAATCAACACTATACGCTACACCCGGAAATTTAGCAGCTACTTCTGATACTTTTGCACAATCAACCGTTGCACTGATATTTTCTCCGCAATGACATATAAAAACTCCAATACGTGCCATTATATTTCCTCCATTATTTGTGGATTTTCGACTTCTGTTTTCTTTGTAAATGGTTTAAAATCATTCAGTTTTACATCAACAAAATGACGTTGTAAACCCAATTTTTTATTATCAATGCCTAATGCAATTCCAATGGCTTGAGTAATATATAAAACGGGTATATTTAATTTTTTACCATTATATTTATTAATTTCAGGACGACGCATATCCAAATTTGAATGACACATAGGGCATGCAACTATCAATGCTTCTGCACCTCTGTGGTCAGCATCTTCTACAATTTTTCCTGATAATCTGCCTACAGCTTCGGTAAATGAAACAGAAAAACCTGCTCCACAACATTCGGTTTTATAAGCCCAATCAATAGCATCGGCACCTAATTTCTTCATTACAACATCCATTGTTTGAGGATCTTCGGTTCTATCAAAATTTAAAACTTTATTCGGGCGAACCAACAGGCAACCATAATAACAAGCTACTTTTTTATCAAATTCAAATTTGATATTTGCATCTAATTTATCAATGATAAATTCTTCAATAAATTGAATTACATTTAAAATTCGCAAATTACCTTTGTAATCTTTGCCTATAATTTCATTGATTTTTTTATGTAATTTTTCATCGTGTAGCAATTCGTGCTGGGTTGTGCTAAATCGGCTGTAACAGGCAGCGCATGGAACAACTAATTCTGTTAAACCTGCTTCTTCTGCCAATGCAAGATTTCGTGCAGGTAACGAAAGCGATAATTCTTTATCTAAATTATGAGCTGCTGTGGCACCGCAACAATTCCAATCAGGTATCGAAACCAATTCAATTCCCAATTTTTCGGCAACAGCCATCACAGACTCATTATATTCTCTGGAAGCTCCTTCCAATGAACATCCGGGATAAAATCCTAGTTTCATTTTTTCCTTATTTAATGTTTTGCTTATTTTTCAATGTTTTTTGAAAAATTTGCTTAATGTTTTTACGATTTTTGATTATTTCGGGCAAAATGTTTAATTTTCCTTTTGCAAACATAACTGGGGCTATTAATACATCCTGAAATAAATTTAACGATCTTGTTTTATAATCAACTATAAGCCCCATCTCATATAATCTACCTGTTTGTTCAATAGAATCCAAGAAAGCTTTATGAAATTTGATAATATTTTTAGCCGCTGGATTTACTTTCTTTAATCGGATTGATTCGTTTCTAAGATAATCCATCATTGGTGGAATATCTACTTCCATTGGGCATCTGGCTATGCACATTTCGCAGCTTAAGCAGTACCAAATACTTTTTGAACAAAGCACTTGTTCTTCATGCTCGGGCATTCCGGTTTGAAGTTTTCTGATTAATAAACTTGGCGGGAAATCCATATCTAAAGAAACAGGACATCCGGCAGAACATTTTCCGCATTGATAGCATCTTGCTACCGAAACACCTACATCTTTTTTTATTTTACCAGATAAGGAATTGTCAACTAAATGATTATGACTTTCTGACATTGTATTATTTTTTTTTACAATATTACTGTTTTTTTATTAACAATAGAAAAAAAATAGAACTTTTTTTTGATTTTTTTTACACAAAAAAAGTCTAAACATGTATTTCATATTTAGACTTTTTTTGCATAATAATGAAAGTAATACCGATACGCAATATGTAATAGTCTAAAAAAGGCTATACTAAACATATTGTCTATCGGTATTTACCACTGCAAAATTATGAAA
>CAYTJB010000079.1:8393-11196 GCA_964437995.1 uncultured Bacteroides sp.
AATCCTTTGGATTAATTCATAATCAGCATTGGTATAATTTATTATTTCAATTCTTTTAAAACATCTAATGAAAATTTATCATTAGGATCAATGGCAAGTATTTTATTGAAGTAACTCTTAGACTGCTCATTATCTTTCAATTTGTAAAAATAAACACCTAAGTATTGATAAGATTCTATCAATTCCTTTTTATATTTTTCGGGATTGCTTTCAAGTAAAGAAATAACCTTTTCATACCATGGTTTGGCTAATCCTGTTAATGTTGCAGGGTCAAGTAATGAATTTACACGAGCTTTCCAGAAATATCCTAAATAAGAGGTTGGTGATAATTCAACTACTTTTGAAAAAGAAGTATCGGATAACTGTAAAAATTCTATTCTTTTTAATGAATCTGTTGAGCTTGTGAGAAAAGTTGCTGCATTGTAAGCACTTTTACCTAAATAGAAATAATCTGTTGGCAATGGATTTGCGTTAATTGCAATAAGTTTTCCATAACTATCTGCTGCTTTATCAAATTTTTTGAGTTTATCATAAGAGTTACCCACGTTTTCAAGCAAATTGCTCTTCGTACTGTCCATTGCCATTGTTTTTTCATAAATTAAGATAGCCAACGAATCTTGATTATTTTTACTTAATATCTTGCCATAATATTCATAATCAGTTGATATGATTTTACTTTCGGGAGTAGTTTTAAAAAAATCATTTATTGCTATTAAGCTCTTGCTATAATCTTTTGTTTCAAAAAGATTATAGGCGTTCAATCTTTTCATCACAATATTCTTTGGATCTTGAAGCAATGCATTGTTTGTTTCAATTAATGATTTTGAATAGTCTTTGTTAAAATAGAGTATGGTTGCATAGCGAATATGGTCATCTAAGTCGGGTTCGGTAAGTTCAAGGTATTTTAAAAAAGCATCACTTGCATTTTGATAACGTCCATAAGAGTAGTACATTTCTGCCATGTCTCTCCAAACAGGAATATAGGTTGAATCAATATTTATCGCACTTTCAAAAGCTTTAATACTTTCTTTAAAATTTCGTGCCGTTGTGTAAATTCTACCTAATTTGTAATAAGCTTCTACACAGTTTTTATCATAATAAAAAGCTCTTTCATAATCGTTGGCAGCATCACCTAATTTTTCTCGCATGCTATTCATATCACCCGAAACAATATGAATAATTGCTTTCGTTTTATCTTTATCTTTTGCGTTTTCTAAATACTCAGTAGCCAAATCATATTGTTTGTTTTTTGAACTTATTAACGCATCAGCTATAGCTGCTATAACGTTAATATCTTTATACTTTGATAAAGTGTATGCTCTTTCAAATATTTTTTTTGCATCATCAATATTTGATTTGTCTAATTGAATTTTTCCAAATCCAATATTAGAATAAATGTCATTTGGGTTTAATATTAAAACTTTTTGAAAATAAAATTCAGCAGAATCTGTTTTTCCTAAATTATAATAGGTTTCCCCTAAATAATAAAATATCAAAAGGTCGTTTGGTTTTTCAACTATTTTATTTAAGAAATATGTTTTTGCAGTTTTAAACTGATTCATTTTCAAAAGCTTTTCACCATAGGAATCTGTTTGTGAATAAACTAAACCAATATTCAACATTAAAACAATTGAGAAGCTAAAAAATGATATTTTCATAATTTTTTTTATCGTTTTCATGGTATCTATTATTAAATTAAAAATTATTAGTAACTTTAATAAGCCTTACCGGCTGAGTAGCGGGCAAAATTCCCGATTTTAAAATAATTCTTTGTCCTCTATCGCTTGCTACAAATGAAGTAAAACCTGATGCAAGCCCTGTTCTTGGTTCTGCATTAATTATATAAATATCCCTTGTTAAAGGGTATTCTTTAGTTGCAATATATGCTTGATAAGGTTGAAAGCTATTTTGATAGGTTGCGATATGTTCTTTGCTGACTGCCATAACTTTAATTTTATTTAAAAATGATAATGAAGTTGTATCATCTCTATCACTTACAAAACTTGTGCCAATAATTCCAATTGCGTTTGGAGTTTTTGAAACAAATTCTATCACGGCAGCATTATCGTTGAGAGCAGAAACATTATTTGACAAACTTTCTCCTTTACACACCGAGTCGAGCATAAAATGAACAGTGCTTGAATTGGGATTGTCAAAAACCAATTTTATTTTACCTAATTTTGACTTAGTGTTTATTTGTTTCCAATCAGTTAGGTTTCCAGTCAAAATATTTTTCAACATTTCGACACTAATAATAGTATCGTTATTTTTAGGATTAACAATAATAGCAACTGCATCTACGGCAATTTTTATTTCTTTCGGAAAAAACTTTTTGCTTTCAAAAAACGCTTTTTCTTGCTCATTTAGCTTTCTGGTACTAATAATGAGCCTAACGCTATCTTTGAGCAACTTATTAAATGTTTCAAATTCTGAATCGTAAGATGGCTTAATGAATGCGTTGTTATATATTCCTTCAAAAACATCAATTTCTGCTTGTGCAATTGGTTTAAAAGTTTCATCTACCGAAATAGTAATTGCACCCGTAGTAGGTGTATCGTTGTATTGAGTTTTTGAGTTACAAGCAAATAATAATAGTAAAATTAGAAAACTTGAATTAATAAAAAATTTTGAAAATTTATTCATCTTTATTCATTGTTTCTTTTTGTGATAAATAAATACGGTATGCCCTAAATAAAGCATACACTAAAAGTATTCCGCCCACCGAGTACCTTTGTATAGGACTTAGTGTGGCGGAAAAAATATTGGTAAGCAATAAAATTAGTGAAAACATTAAATAGAACAA
>CAYTJB010000079.1:11206-11813 GCA_964437995.1 uncultured Bacteroides sp.
TTGAGAGAATTTTATGTAATATAATGCCTTTCCATTTTTTATTATTATTATTTTGTATTTCCACTATTGTAAAGCAAATTTGATAGGCATATTAAATATAACAGAAACAGCTTGCCCGTTTTGCTTACCGGGTTTCCATGCTGGCATTAATTTTGCTACACGAACTGCTTCTTCATCGCAACCACCTCCAATTCCACGTAATACCTTAACATTTGAAATTTTTCCTGATCTGCTAACCACAAATTCAATATGAACAGTTCCTTCAATTCCGGCTTCTCTTGCCATTGTAGGATACTTCATATTTTCTTTCAAAAATTTTATTCTATCGGCTTCTCCTCCAGGGAACTCTGGATTTTGTTCTACAAATCTAAGTGGTGCTTCGCCTTCACCATCTCCAGCAATATCTTGGTTTAATGTTGAAATATCAACAGCATTTGCATCATCACTACCTTCAACGTCAGCTACCGAAATAGTTAAATTTGATTTTGTTAAATCTTCTTGCGTTTTAATTTCATCTTCTTCACTAACTTGATCATCTGGTGCAATAACAGGCGGAACAAATTGTATTGAACTTTTTAAAGGTGGTGGTGGTGGTGCTTCAATAATT
>CAYTJB010000080.1:0-11742 GCA_964437995.1 uncultured Bacteroides sp.
AGGCAAAACTACGTTGTATTCCTGTTCCTGCCTCAGTGTAAGTTATTTCAAAATCACCTGTTTGAGGCTGCCCTAATACTGTTATAACAGAAAGTATTAGTAATGCTATAATTGTCTGAATTTTTTTCATGTTTTATGATTTTAATTTTTTTATAATTATCCTCAATTTATTTTGCCTGTATAATCATTTTACCCCATTTACTTGGATCTGTGCAATTATCTTCTCCGCCCACAGGCCATGTAACTTCTCCGCCCGAACTCCAATCCATAAAACTAAATAATACTCCTAATGTTGTTGTTGTATTAGGCTTAATTCCAAGTTTTGAAAATAAAATTACATACTCATTCCCTAAAGCATTAGCTCTGGATTCTATATTTACTATATAGCTCCAACCAGAAGGTACGGTTTCTTTCCAAGAAGTTCCATCTCCATACCATTCATATTTTCCTGCTGAGCTATGAAGCCATAAATCATCAGTTTGAGGTGCTGTTCCTCCATTTTGAAGCTTATCTATATATATTCCCGACGATGCGTATCCTCCTTCAGTAAAAGCAACGAATAACAGACTGTCTGTATGTTTAACGTAGATATCACCACCTAAAGAACCACGTACTTGTATATATAACGCATCTGCCCATTCATTTTTTGATAAAATACCATCAATTTTTGGTGGAGTACCATAAGGTACAGTTATTGTGTTAGACGACTGGGCAAGTAAATTTCCTAAATTAAGGATAATTGCAAGCAAAAAAATAACTGTTTTTTTCATTTTTAAGATTTTAATATTAATGTCTTACAAAAGTAGGTTCGTATTTAGCTTGCTAAGGTTAAAGTGAGGTTAAAAATCCTGAAAGAAAAGTTAAAGTTTTAATTGTCTTTTAATATGTAAGTAATAAAAAACACTTTGAAATCAATATATACATCAAATCTGAATCTAAAAGAAAAGTTAAAACGTCCTTAATAAATGTTATTTACAATTATTATTGTTCTATTTTTGTAATATATAATATTGACTCATGTCCGAAAAGAAAATAAAAATAATTATCATTCTTTTATCTGTTTGTCTTGCCATAATTATTGCATTTCAGATAAAATGGATAAGCAATGCCTATCAAATCAAAAAAGAGCAATTTGATAGAAGCATAAATGAAGCTATAAGTATTGTTGTTAGGAAAATGCAAGGAAACGAAATAGGCTCATTTATGGATGCTCATTATAATAATAATCGTGGTAGTTATTTTAAAATAAACTATAATAAAAAAAATTCGGATAGTTTTGTTGTTGATGAAAAAGAACAAATTGAAAAAAAAATTGATAAAATAATTATTGAATACTATACGCGTAGTTTGCCTTTACAACAACGTGTAAACATAAAAGAAATTAATGATCTTCTTAAAGAGGAACTAAACAGTTTAAACATATATTTGCATTATGAATTTGCTATTAAAGAGTTTGCTAAGTTTCAATATCCTCCATCTGTTAAAAATATTAATAAAACATTAAAGTCTAATGGGTTTACCGAAGTAATGATTGACAAATCATATAGTACTGATTTATTTCCAAGAGATATATTAAGTAAACCCGGATGTTTGTTGCTTTATTTTCCTGATAAAAATGATTATATTTTCAAATCCATTTGGTTAATGTTGTTAGGTTCTTTTCTTTTTAGTTTGATAATTATAATAAGCTTTGTTTATACAGTTTATTTTATTTTTAAGCAAAAGAAAGTGTCTGATATTAAAAATGATTTTATCAATAACATGACCCACGAGTTTAAAACACCCATTGCTACAATTTCGCTGGCTTCAGATGCTATAATGAATCACAAGGTTATTAATGACGAAATACAAATTAAGCAGTTTATTAAAATTATAAAAGAAGAAAATAAAAGAATGAATTCTCATGTAGAACAAGTGCTACAAATGGCTTTGCTCGATAAAAAAGATTTTGACTTAAACCTTGAATTGGTTGACATACATGAATTAATAAACAACGTTGTTAATAAGATTCGACTTCAGGTTGATAGTCGAAATGGTAAGATACAGACTGAATTTAATGCAAATCAAACTTTTGTAAATGGAGATAAAATTCATTTATTAAATGTTTTTCTAAATTTGGTAGATAATGCTATAAAATACTCGGAAGGAGCTCCTATAATAACTGTTAAAACCGTTAATATGAAAAATAATATAAAGATTTTCGTTGCAGACAAAGGAATAGGGATGAGCAAAGAACATATTACAAAGATATTTGATAAATTTTATAGAGTTTCTAAAGGAAATATACACAATGTTAAAGGTTTCGGATTGGGCTTAAGTTATGTAAAAGCAATAGTAATGGCTCATAACGGAAATATTGACATTAAAAGTGACTTAGGTAAAGGAAGTATTTTTGAAGTAACAATACCTTTTTCTAATAAAAACAGTTAGTTATGCAAAAAAAAGAAAAAATTTTATTGGTTGAAGATGACGTTAATTTTGGTTCGGTTTTACAATCCTATCTTCAACTTCATGATTTTGAAGTAGTCTTAAAAACTGATGGTAATCAAGGACTTGCTGCTTTTAAAAAGGATGTATTTACTTTGTGTATATTGGATGTAATGTTGCCCTATATGGATGGCTTTGAATTAGCAAAAGAAATTTCAAAGCACAATCCGGATATTCCTTTTGTATTTTTAACTTCAAAAACCCTTAAATCGGATATACTTGAAGGATATAAGCTTGGAGCTTTCGATTACATCACAAAGCCTTTCGATACAGATGTTTTTTTATGCAAGATTAAAGCCATTTTTAAAGCACAAAGTCATCAAAGTACTGTAAAAAGTAATGAACAAGAAGATTTTAAGATTGGAAAATTTATTTTTAAAAGCAAACTTCACGAAATACATAATGGAAGCAATATTACTAATCTCTCGCCAAAAGAAACGGAATTGCTTCATTTATTATGTCTCCATCGTGATGGTATTCTTCCTCGAGAGATTGCATTAAAAACAATTTGGGGCGATGATAATTATTTTACAACACGCAGTATGGATGTATATATTACCAAACTTCGAAAACTGTTCAAAGACGACGAGTCTATTGAGATTTTTAATGTTCATGGCAATGGATTTAGATTAATTGAAAGATAAAGGTTCTTGGGCTAAAATTCAGTTAGTTCAGAATATTTTTTTACTTTTGCGATCTAATAATTCGCATTATGAAAAAGATATTCAAAATACACTATTTTATCGTTTTACTTTTTGCAGTTGCATCTTTAATAAGCTGTAAATCGTTAAAAGTTACGCGTCCAGAAGAAGCTTATGTAACACCCAATTATACTCCCAATCCTTCGGTAATAAATTTACCATTTTATTTTAATTTAATAGATATTCAAAATAGCATTAATAAAAAATTTAGTGGCTTAATATACGAAGACAATAGCTTGGAAGACAATGATAACGACAATATCATGGTAAAAGCTTGGAAAAAGGAAGATTTTTATATCAATTATGAAAATAACCAACTATCGTATCGTATTCCACTAAAATTGTGGATAAAAGCCGGTTTTAAAAAAGAAATACTCGGTGTAAGTATTTCCGATTACCGCGAAATAAATGCCGAAATTGCTTTGAAATTCAAAACATCATTTTATATAAACAAAGATTGGACAATTTCTACTTTTACCACTTCCGATGGTTTTGAATGGTTGAGCACACCTGTTATTAAAATTGGACCTATTGATGTACCTATCAAGTTTATTGCCAGTTCAATATTAAAGAAAAACCAAACTTTAGTGAGTAATGAAATTGATAAAGCCATCAAACAAAAATTTTCGATGCGAAAATATATACAAGATATTTGGCTTACCATGCAAAAACCTATAAAAATTAACGAAGATTACAATTTATGGCTTAAGCTTAATCCGCAAGAAATATCATCAATGCCTATTGTTAATCAGAATGGGAAAATAAAGATTTCGATGGGTGTAAAATCGTTGGTAGAGTCGTACATGGGCGACGAACCCAAAGTAATACCAAATACAGGCTTGCCCGATTTTAAATTGGCAAAAACTTTAGACAACAGTTTTACCATCAATTTACTGGCTGATATTTCCTACAAATCAGCCGATACACTTGCCAAACAATTTTTAAAAGGGAAAACTTTTACACAAGATGAAAAATCGGTAACTGTTACCGATGTTAAAGTATATGGAAACAACAATAAAATGGTTATTGGTACTACATTGGCAGGAAGTTTGAATGGCATCATTTATTTTACAGGAAAGCCTGTTTACGATTCTGCCACAGCCACTGTAAAAATTGCTGAATTAGATTTTGAGTTGGAAACTAAAAATGTTTTACTCAAAACTGCCAATTGGTTGTTGCACAATAAATTTATCAAAATGATAGAACCCAGCTTGGTGTTTCCATTGGGCGAAAAACTTGCTGAATCTAAAACACTTATTCAAAACAAGCTAACAAATAATTATATTACTAAAAATATACTGCTCAACGGTCAACTGCAAGATTTGAATATCGAAAATATTTTTCTAACCCCCGAATCAATAAAAGTGGCAGTTAATTTTAAAGGCAATCTTAATTTAAGTTTTGAGGCTAAAGAATAATATTATCAGTTAATTTTAAATTATATTTCTTATCAAAATGAGAAAATACTTACTTTCTCTCTTTTTCCTACTTGTTTCAATAACAACATATTGTCAGGTAGATTTTTATAAAAAATTATCGAATGCGTCATTAACATTGATAAACCAGAAAGTAACCTACGACCCACAATATTTTACTATCAAGTATCCAAATGGAGATGTTCCTGCTGACAAAGGTGTATGTTCTGATGTGGTTATTAGAGCATATAGACAATTAGGTATAGATTTACAAAAGGAAGTACACGAAGATATAAAAGCCAACTTTTCAAAATATCCAAAAAAATGGGGACTCACAAAACCCGACAAAAATATTGATCATAGAAGAGTTCCAAATTTAATGAAATTTTTTGCTCGTAAAGGAAAGGCATTATTGATAACTCCGAATAGTTCAGACTATGTTTCTGGCGATATAGTTTGTTGGGATTTAGGTGGAGGAATTACTCATATTGGTATCGTAGTTGATAAAAAATCAATGGACAATAAAAGAAGTTTAATTGTTCATAATATTGGTGGCGGACAGATTCTTGCCGATTGTTTGTTTGAATACAAAATTATTGGGCATTATAGATACAAAAAATAAAAGTTTTTGTTATAATTAGGCATGATATTTTGGATTTTGAATCGTAGTGGGACGCTACGATTAACTGTGAAAAAATGGTACTACTTATTTTCTACTACCAATTGTGCGGTAGTCCTACTGCGTTGCTCTAATAATATTTTACGATTATTTACTACTTTATCAATTGTAGCTTGGTTGTAGTGGCGGATGGTAATTAAATCAAGTTGAAGGTTATATCTTACTTTATAGTTTTCTTGCAAGGTTTTTATTAAAGCATCAAAACGCTTTACATTGCCATCAATACATACAGAAAAGCTAATGGCTGAATTTTGCATCAAATTAATTTTAATCTTATTATCGGAAAAGATACCAAAAATATCTGATAAATTTTCTTCGGCAATAAACGAAAAGTCTTTAGGAGATATTGAAATTAAAGCCTGATCTTTCTTGAAAATAAAAGAAGGTATTAAGCCATCAGCATTTTCGTGATTTGAAATTATAGTTCCTTCGTTTTCGGGATGCAGAAATGATTTTACATACAACGGAATATTCTTATTTTGAAGTGGTTTGATGGTTTTTGGATGTATAATTGTAGCCCCATAATACGCCAATTCAATGGCTTCGCGATAAGAAATAGCATCTAATTTTTGCGTATCTTCAAAAAACTTAGGGTCGGCATTTAACAAACCTGGAACGTCTTTCCAAATTACCATTTCAGTTGCATCTAAATTATAGGCAAAAATTGCAGCAGAGTAATCTGAACCCTCACGACCCAATGTTGTGGTATGTTCGTCATCTGAACTACCAATAAACCCTTGAGTAATAATTAATCGAAAGGAATAGATTTTATCCTCAAAATAAGGTATCACTATATTATTGGTTTTGTGCATTGTTTCCTGCCAATTTACTTTGCCTTCGCGGTAAGTTGTGTCGGTTTTTATAATTTCACGGGCATCCAACCATTTGT
Organism: uncultured Bacteroides sp.; assembly: GCA_964437995.1. Taxonomy (GTDB): domain Bacteria; phylum Bacteroidota; class Bacteroidia; order Bacteroidales; family JACABE01; genus JACABE01. Next base: position 6,172 of record CAYTJB010000080.1, read on the forward strand.
TTTTTATACCTTTTGATTTTAAATAATGACTAATTATTTTGGTAGAAATCAACTCGCCAGTAGAAACAATTTGGTCATACTCAAAATCATAATTATCAGAAGTTCTCGAAACCAATTTGTGCATTAATTCATCAAAAATTAATTGAATATCGGCGTAAACTTTATGATTTTTATCGCTAAAAAGTTCTTCAATAATGTGGAAATGAAATTTCTTGATTTCATCTAATAAAGCATTGATTTCGTTAGTTTTGTTGAAATAAGCTTGCGTTAATTTTTCCAAAGCATTGGTAGTTTTTCCCATAGCCGAAACCACCACTAATATTTTTTCTGTGCTATATTTATCAAGTATTTCGGCTACATTTTTTACTGCATCGGCACTATTTACAGAAGCTCCACCAAATTTAAAAACTTTCATATTGTTAATTATTGAAATCATTCTATTTTTTTCTTTATCATGCAAAAGCTGAGGTGTTTCTTTAATTTTTGCCTCTTTTTGCTTTAAACTCGCAATATTGTTTATATTTATCGATAAATAGTAATCGGCTTGCAGCGTATATAATTCGGCTTGTAAAAAGTCGGTTTTAAAAAGTTGCTCTACTATTGCTGCACTTTCATCAAAAGTATAATTTTTTGTTATATCTTTAGTGGGATATCTAAAAAAAAGAAAGTTTAACGCCTTCTTTAATTTCAATAAGTTTAGCCGAAACGGTATTTAATTCGTTTGTTTTAATTCGCTTGTTCATAAAAACCAATCTTACAAAACTCTTATTTGCCAAGCTTTCATTTATCAAAAGGATAAACTTTTCAATATTACTTATACTCACAGTATTTTTTTATAATTTATTTTACTATTGATTTTATACCAATGCTGATTATGAATTAATCCAAAGGATTATTTTATAATTTTGCAGTGGTAAATACCGATAGACAATATGTTTAGTCCAGCTTTTTTGGACTATTACATATTGCGTATCGGTATTATTCGCAAAAATGAAGTCCTAAAATGTCAATAAGATAATTCCATAAATAATATGATATAAATGCAATAACAATTGAAACAAATAGTTTTGTAATTATGCTAATATTCTTATTTTCTATTTTAATTATATTAAAAATTACAAGAGTCGAACAACATATCCATATACATGGAATTGTTGGAATAAAACTAACACTATTGTGGTATTTATCAGGATATTCAAAGGTAGATGCTTGGTATAACTCTATCCAGTCCATAAATAGTCCAAATATTATTGCTGAAATTAGATATAAAGTAAGCAAATACTTACTTACAGATGAATATAAATGGTTTAAAATAAAAGTTGTAACAAAAATCACCCCCCCAATAAAACTAACTATATTTATTATTATAATTCCTGTATTAGTGTCATAAACCCCATATAAGTTATTTTTAATTTGTTCGTATTTGAAAATTAATTCATAGAAATGAATCAATAGAAGAAATATATAAATGAAAACAAATAGGACAAACAACCCTTCTATTATATTTGGTCTAAAGTTTTTAAGATTCATTGTTTTCATAAGCCTAAAATTATCGCTTTTGTTATATCAGCACATTTATCATTAACAATTAACCATTAATAATTATTAATTATTAATTAATCCCAGTCTCTTTTATCCTTTACCTTATAAACTTTAAATAATCTCTTTATATGAAAGGCTGTACAAATTATCAGTTTTCATTAAATGATGATGGTCGCCATTGAGGTTAATTTCTCCATTCTCGAGAATATATATTTTTTCGGCACGTCGTGCAATTTTAACTCTGTGCGTTACAACAATAACTGAAATTTCGTCTTTAATTTTATTCAACAAGTCGATGGCAAAATTTTCGGTGTTTCTATCCATTGCAGATGTGGGTTCGTCGAGCAATAACAGCTGAGGTTTTTTGTACAATACTCTGGCAAGTGCTACTAATTGCTTTTGTCCACCCGAAATATTTATTCCTTCTTCGCCCAATAACGTGGCATAACTTTGTGGAAAAGCATCAAAGTATTTACCAAAGCCTTTTTCATTACAGAATTGAATACATTTTTCAAACTCTTCAATAGAATCGCCTAAACTTATATTTTGGACTAAAGAACCATTAAACAAACTTACATCTTGCGGAACTACACCAATCTTATCTCGATAATCCTTTATTGAAAAATCGTAAAAATTAATATTATTTAATAAAATACTGCCACTTTCAGGCTCATAAAATCGTTGAAGAATATTAAGCAACGTAGTTTTTCCGCTACCACTTTCGCCAAAAAGAGCAACAAGCTCACCTTTTTTTAAAGTAAGATTTACATCGGTTAATATTTGTTTACGTCCCGCAAAACGGAAAGAAATATTCTTTAATTCTAATGTTTCAACATCAATTTTTTCTGTAATATCAATTTCGTTAGGCACATATTCTGGACGAATAGCCGAAAACTCGTACATACGCTCAAAAGCTACTCTGGCAGCCTGTAAAGTAATATTGGCAAAAGCGAGATTAATAAAAGCAGGAAAAATACTGCCTGTGATAGATAATATGGCAATTAATTTCCCAATAGTCAGCGTATCAATATAAACCAAGTACGACCCAAACGATAAAAGCCCAATCATGATAAGTACGCTGGCAAATTCGGCAACAAATTGAAGGCTAATACCTATTCGTCCTAATAAAAATATTTTATCCTGAAAAAATGAATATATTTTTTGGTTAAGGTCGCCAAATTGTTTTTCCTTGTTATCAGCTTTTATGGTATCAATACCTTGCATGGTATTTACGTAGTTACTCGATTTATGAGCATTTCCAACCATTACAGCACGTTGACCATCAACAACTTTTTTGTTAAATTTATACGAAATACCTATAAATATTGGAATAGCTATCAACGAAAATAATCCCAAAGGAACAGAATACATAAAAAGTATTACTTCGCCAACAATAAACAATAGCACATCTTTTAATAATCCACTTACAACTGTGGCAATAGTTCGTTGTATTTGCGAAGTATCATCCAAACGAGCTACAAGCTCACCAATACGGCGATTATCGAAAAACGATTTTGGGAGAAACAATAAATTATTATAAAATTTATCAATCAATCGATTGTTAAAATCTCGCCCTTGACGCACAGCAAAAAAACCGGTAATGTAACTCAATCCACTTTTAATAAAAAGCAACATGGTAACCAAAACCATTCCAATAATTAGCTTGTCGGTATTTTTATTAGGCAAAATATCATCTATCAATTTTTGTGAAAAAATTGCCATTACCAAACCTAAAATAGATATGGTAAGGGTAAGTGCAAATATAATGCTCAATATGTTTGCATCCATTCGGATAAGTTCAACAAACCATCTTCTTTTATCCGATTTAACATCTCCTGTTTTTTCAATTCTTTCGGTTGCAGCAAGTTCAAGCATTGTTTTCGATTGCCAAATTTTTTCCAACTCAGCTTCGGTAAGCTCAATGATGCCTTTACCTGGGTCGCCAATTACAAATTTGTTGTTTTCCCAACCATAGCAAACCACATAATGTTGCAAGCGTTCATCAATAATAACGTGTAATATTGATGGATTTTCTTTTGTTTTGAGATATTCAATACCTGCTTCAAGCCCTTCGGGTTCAAATCCTACTTTTTGTGCTGCCTGATAAATTCCAAGCATGGTAGTTCCTGTTTTTGCAGTACCACTCATTTCTCTGAGGCTTTCGAGACTTTTTCTTCCACCGTAAAATTGAAGAATTGATGCAAGACAAGCTACACCACAATCCGACTGATCGTGTTGCTTTATAAATGTTTTACTTAGTAGGCGTTGGTTCATGATTTTTATATTTTTTACCGCAAAGTACGTTAAACTTTTTTAAGCTGTTAGTATTTAGCTATTAGCTTTTTGTAGCTTGCAATTTGTTATTTGTAACTTTTTTTACCACTGAGGCACTGAGAATCACTAAATCTTTCATTTTTCAAATTTTAGCAAACTCATTTTATCACTTCTATGCTTTTCGTTTATTTCTTATTTCCCTTATCAGAATGAATAACTTCTAATATTTTGTCTGTTTTGGTATATCCGGTAAATTGTTGTGCCAATTTGCCCTCTGGGTCATAAACAAATACTGATGGTACCGAATATTTTATAAATTTTTCAACTAATTCTTTCAAATCAGCGTAATACATGCCGGTATTAGGAATAGCCGAAAAATTAAACTGTTTTTTAAATGTTTTTATGGTATCGGCTGGTTGCGACGAAATCATTGCAATTTGAATATCTTTAAATTTATCAATGTTTTTCTCAATGGATTTTAGCTCAAGCTGACAGTAATCGCAATGAGAATCAAAGAAAATAATGACAGAATACATATTCTTTTGCAAACTTGCTTTTTCTAAGCTGTCTTTTTCTAAAGAATAAAAAGTAAAATTGGGCAGTGTTTGATAATGTTCTTTCTTTTCCTCGCTTTTAACATATAATTTGTACGATAATACCCAAATAGTGGCTATTATTAGAATAATAATAGAAATAATTATTTTTTTTTTCATTTTTTGATGTTTTATATTTGTCTATTTATATATTTTTTGGTTATAATCCCAAATATTTTTCTTTTTGTCATGCTGATCCCGAAGTTTCGGGACGGATTCGTTCCAAAAACGCGGATAAACGCGGATTTTTTAATGTTTTTAGTTGAAATCTCTGCCTACCGGACAGACAAGCGTTTTTATCTGCGTTTACCTTTAGGTATCAGCGTTATCCGCGTTCCGTTTTTTTATTAAGTATTGAAAAATATTGCCATTATTTACATTTTTTATATCTGTTGATTAATGATGGTAATAATGTCATTTATATTATTTTGTTATTTTCAACATTACCCCTCGGAATGACAAAATTATAGTGATGCTTTTAACTCAAAACTATATTTTATAGCAGTAGTGATAAAAATACCATAAGTGTAACCCACAATAATAACCCAACACCATAAGTTTGTGCTACAAAACCAAGACTTTTTATGTATTTTTTATCCAACAGTGGCATCATTAACCGCGCAAGTATTAACCAATACACAAGCTCCTCTAAATTAAGTAAACTAAAAGGATACAATAAAAATGAGGGTATGCTTTCGGTGTTTAGATAATAAGAAAGTGCAAAAGGATTAAACTGCCTTATTTCGTCCATATTGGTAAAATTATTATATATTAGTAATATAATAGTAATAATTCCAAAGAAAATACTTACAAGCTCAGCCAAAAGAACAGCTCGCCAAAGTTTCCCGAATTTTATTTTTGTATTTAACAGCAGTACTCCAATGTTAAGTGTAACAGCTATTAATAAAAATTTAATAGAATAAAGCACAGGTATTAATAAGTATGTTATCCAACCATACTCTTGCTTTCGCTTTATTATTTTTTCAACAAATTCTTCGGAGCCATACGTATTAAATAATACCTCTTTTGTTATAAGTGTTTGGCTAAGTATAGAACTAAGGCAATACAATGCTACAATTCCTAAAAAAAGCCCAAAGGTGCTGTTAATTTTAAAATTTATTTTTAACTTCATAGTTGATAAATTAGGATAAGAAATATTATT
>CAYTJB010000081.1:0-2981 GCA_964437995.1 uncultured Bacteroides sp.
CATCTAATGATTCGTATTCATTTTTCTTCAGCATATCAGCAGCGTAAGCTTTTGCTTCGTCTGATAAATGCCCTTTGTTATCTAAATATCCTTTTTTCATAATTTAGGTTATTTTTTGTAACTAATATAATATTAGATGCAATTAAAAATTCAAATGGATTTTTTTTGAAAAAATATTTCTAATAATATCATAATAGTTTCTCTATTATATTTTGCAATAGGCGGTTCGCCATTCATAAATACAATAATTTCATCAATTTTGGTATCCATCCATTTTCTGATGGAATCATCAGAATTGTTTTTATTTTCAAGTTTATTAAATATATTATTTAATAATGGATATATCTCTTTATCGGTTAAGAAACTGTTTTGTCTTGCCTGATGTATATTGAGTATTTTCTCTACATCAGTAGGTGATATTTCTTGAAATTTAGATAAAATTTCATCACACTCAAGATTTACTCTGCACTTAATTTTTAGCAATAATTCTAATTTATCTTTTTTCCGAAAACACATTTCAAAAAACCTGTCGAGTTTTTGCAATTCGCTTTTTATTGCCAATTCATTTTCAGGGCTTTTATTATGTGCAATTAGTCGAATATTTTCAATTTCAACAGTAGTAATTTTTTTATTTGCCCGAATAATCTCTTTGCAATAATTTGTAATAATTGTGTAAACGTAAGTAGATAACATCGAAAGTCCTTGATATTGAACCAATATCTTATCATAATCTTCTATCAAGCGACAATTTATATCCTGAAAGAGATCGTTTATTTCATCTCTTTTTAAAAAACCTGCTTTAACAAAATATCCTATTATTTTATGTATAATTTCTCCGGAAGCTATTATAAAAGAGGATTTGTCATGCTTTAATAAATCGATGTACTCTTTATTTGATATTTGTTTTGTTACTTCCTTCATAGCTCGCAAAGATAAATTAAAAACCAAATTTTTCAACCAAAATAATTATTTTTGCTAAAACTAATTGTTTTTATTAGCATAATTAGAAGATATTTATTACTCTTGGCTAATTTGGCACCTAAATTCTTCCATAGTTTTTCTTTTTTTAGATTATTTTCATGAACTTGATTCGGATAAAGATTTCCGATGCTCATATGAGGTCTTTCATTGTTATATAATTCCACTACAAAAGCGAGAACCTTTTTAGCTTCTTTTATATTATTTACCTTGTAATCAATTAGATACTATTCTTTTATAATTCCATTAACTCTTTTTGCTATGGCATTTTCTAAAGGATCTCCTTTCTCTGTTATGCTGATTTTTATCACTACTGACCGACTAAAATATTACGAATCATTTAAAATCCATACTACAAGCAATATATGTACGTGTTGCCCTTATAGGGCTTAAAATTTTTGAGTATGTATTTGTTTACCATAATATCGTTCTTAACGGAACTATTTTTAGCAATGTGGTTGCAAAACTTTGGTAACGAAATAGTTAAAAAATATTAATAAAGTGCCGTAGAGCCTGTCCCGCTTTTGTGCGGGACATGAAACAAAGACTTTTAAAATTAGTCGGTTAGTAGTAATTCTTTTTATAATTTTCTTTAAATATATAGTATCATCTTAAATCCGAAAGCTTATTTTTTTTCCGCTAATTACACAAAAGAACAGTAAACAGTAAGTTTTTAGAAGGTGGGAATTCTTAGCGAAAATTAGCGAAATTAGCGGACAAAAAAATATTACGAATAATTCACTTAATTTGACACAGAATTTATAGTGTAAAAGATTAAAATAAGATACTAATAAAAATCGTTGCGGATTTTAGGTGTTAAATAAGTCCTTTCTTAAGTTTAATGGTATAACTTTGTAAACTAAATTTAAAATAATGATTTATACTGCAACCTTAGAATATATGTACAGCCAATTACCAATGTTTCATCGCATTGGAGCTGCTGCTTACAAACCAAATCTCGACAATACTATTGCTCTTTTAAAATTGCTTGATAATCCTCAACAGAATTTTAAAAGCATCCATATTGCTGGCACCAATGGCAAAGGTTCTGTTTCTCATCTTATTGCTTCTGTTTTTCAAAGTGCTGGTTATAAAACAGGTTTATACACTTCGCCACACTTAAAAGATTTTAGAGAAAGAATTAAAATCAATGGTAAAATGATTGACAAACAAAAGGTTTGCGATTTTATTGAACAATATAAACCCGATTTTGAAAAAATACAACCTTCGTTTTTTGAAATGACCGTTGGCATGGCTTTTCAGTATTTTTCTGATGAAAAAGTAGATATTGCCATTGTAGAAACAGGCATGGGTGGACGATTAGATTCAACCAATTTATTATCGCCCGAAATGAGCATTATTACCAATATTGGATTTGACCATACTCAGTTTTTAGGGAATACGTTCAAAAAAATAGCTATCGAAAAAGCTGGTATTATCAAAGAAAATACACCTATTATTATTGGCGAAACACAGGATGAAACCACCAGTGTTTTTATTGACAAAGCCAAAGAGCTAAATGCCAATATTACATTTGCAGATCAATTGTATCATCTTGTTTCTCATCAACTTATTAAAGAGAAAGAGAAAATTTATTTACACGTAGTTTATAATAAAGAAAAACAAACCGAACCTATTGAGGTACTGTCAGAATTGATAGGTATTTATCAGGTTCGGAACATTAAAACCACTTTAACAGTTGTTGAAATGCTTCGTTATAAAGGTTTTAAAATAAGCCAAGAAGACATTTTGAGTGGAATTAAAACGGTTGTAAAACAAACGGGTTTGTTAGGACGTTGGCAAATACTTTCGGAAAACCCATTAACTATTTGCGATACAGGACATAATGAAAGCGGAATAGCATTAGTATTAGAACAAATCCGCTTAACACCGCATAAAAAACTGCATTTTGTGTTAGGCATGGTAAGCGATAAAGAAATTGACAATGTATTGGAAATGTTGCCTAAAGACGCCATTTATTATTTCTGCAAAGCCAATATTCC
>CAYTJB010000081.1:2991-11629 GCA_964437995.1 uncultured Bacteroides sp.
GGATTAAATCAGGATGAATTAATGGAAAAAGCCACTTCAAAAGGGCTTATAGGAAAATCGTATTCAACAATAAAAGAAGCATTAGCTGCTGCACAATTGCAAGCCAAAAAACAAGACCTCGTTTTTGTGGGAGGTAGTACGTTTACTGTGGCTGAGGTGGTGTAGGAAAAAGTATAAAAACCATTACTTTTCAATACTTTTCATCAAAAAACACCTTATTATTTTCCTTTTCTCACAAAAACAAAAAATATTGTTGTTATTATTACTGTTATTGCACTTCCTATGAGATATGCTATTGTGTGTTCTAATTGAAATCCTTCGGAAGCTACCAAAATATAAACACTACATACGGCAGTCATAAAAATAGCCGGAATTAACGAAACCCAATAGAACTTACGATTTTTGAAAAGATAAACTGTAATAGACCACAACACAATAACTGCTAAGGTTTGGTTGGACCAAGCCATATATCGCCAAATAATACCAAAATCAACTTGTGTAAGTACAAAACCTGCTACAAAAAGCGGAATGCTAATTATAAGTCTGTTTTTAATTTTCGCTTGCTTGTAGTTGAGAAAATCGGCAACAATTAGGCGTGCACTTCTAAAGGCGGTATCTCCCGATGTAATGGGTGCTGCTACAACTCCCAAAATAGCCAATATTGCACCAAATTTACCCAACAATGAATGTGATATTTCGTTTACAATCCATGCTGCATTTCCTTTTTGAGAAGCCATTACATCGTTAAGTTCTTTTACACCTCCAAAAAAACTCATGGCAACGGCAGCCCATATCAAAGCTACAATTCCTTCGGTAATCATAGCACCATAAAAAATGCGTCTGCCTAAACTTTCATTTTTCATACATCGAGCCATCAATGGCGATTGTGTGGAATGAAACCCCGATATTGCACCACAAGCAATGGTTACAAAAAGCATTGGAAAAATAGGAAATTTATCAGCTTCGGAGTTCATATTTCTAATATTGGCAAAACTAAGCTCGGGTATAGGTAATTTGTTATATAGCATAGAAATAGTTATGCCAAGTGCCATAAAAAGTAATGCAAATCCAAAAACAGGATAAATGCGTCCAATTAATTTATCAATAGGTAATAATGTGGCTAAAACATAGTAAATGAATATAATTATAGCCCAAAAACTCACACTTACAATATCTCCGGTTAAGCCGTTTAGGATTTTTGCAGGTCCAATAATAAACACAGCACCTACTAATATCATTAACAATACTGTAAATATTCGCATAAACTGTTTTACGCCATTACCAAGGTGTTTTCCAACAACTTCGGGAATACTTTTCCCATCTTCGCGGATAGACATCATACCCGATAAATAATCGTGTACACCTCCCGCAAAAATGCAGCCCAATACTATCCAAAGGAAAGCTATTGGACCCCACATAGCACCGGCTATTGCACCAAAAACTGGTCCTAATCCTGCAATATTCAAAAACTGAATAAGAAATATTTTCCCCCATTTCATGGGGACGTAATCAACATCATCTTGTAGGCGATAGGCAGGTGTTTCGGCATTTTTATTAACGCCAAATATGCGTTCTACCACACTTCCATAAATAAAATAACCCAAAATTAAGGCTACAATTGAGAGTAAAAAAGTAATCATAGGTTTTAAAGATTTGCTGAATTAAACTAAAATTTCATCAAAAATAGGATTTTTATAGTAAAATACAGTGATAAGCTGGTAATTTTTTTTGTTTGCTATGAATTACAACTGTTTTAGAAATTTACACCGATGTTTTTCTTTCAATTTCTTTTAAATTTTCCATTTTCTTTTTCCGAAGAAAACTCTGAATATCGCCCAAATGCTCTTTGATGGTTTTATTGCCAAACTCATATACTTTTTCAACCAAGCCATCTAAAAAATCACGGTCGTGAGAAACCAATATTAGCGTGCCATCATAATCTTTTAAAGCATTTTTAAGAATTTCTTTTGTCTTCATATCCAAATGATTGGTTGGCTCATCAAGAATTAGGAGATTTACCGGCTCAAGCAATAGTTTTATCATTGCCAATCGTGTTCGTTCGCCACCCGAAAGCACTTTTACTTTCTTGTTAATATCGTCGCCACCAAACATAAAAGCACCCAGCATATCCCTTATTTTATTACGTATATCGCCTTTGGCAACATCATCAATTGTTTGAAAAACGGTAATGTTTTCATCCAACAACGATGCCTGATTTTGTGCGAAATAGCCTATCATGGTGTTATGTCCCAAACTTATTTTTCCGTTAAAATCTATTTCGCCCATAATGGCTTTTACCAAAGTAGATTTTCCTTCTCCATTTTTGCCAACAAAAGCTACACGTTGTTGTCTTTCGAGGGTAAGGTATGAATTTTTAAAAACAATGTGGTCGCCATAATTTTTTGATAAATCTTCAATAATTAATGGATAATTTCCCGAGCGTGGCGAAGGTGGAAATTTGAGACGAAGTGCAGATGTATCTTCCTCATCAATTTCTACGATTGTTAATTTCTCAAGCATTTTTACCCGCGATTGTACTTGATTTGTTTTGGAATATGTGCCTTTAAAACGTTCAATAAAATCTTCGTTTTCAGCTATAAATTTTTGTTGCTCGTTGTATTGTTTTTGTTGCTGTTCGCGTCTTTCCTTGCGTAATTCTAAATATTTTGAATAATTTACTTTGTAATCGTAAATCTTACCCATGGTTATTTCAATGGTGCGGGTTGTAATATTATCAATAAAAGCACGGTCGTGCGAAATTACAATTACAGCTTTGGCATTGTTTATCAAAAAATCTTCGAGCCATTGAATGGATTCAATATCAATATGATTGGTAGGCTCATCGAGCAAAATTAAGTCGGGCTTTTGCAAAAGAATTTTTGCCAATTCAATACGCATACGCCAACCTCCGCTAAATTCATTGGTCGGGCGAGTAAAATCTTCTCGTAAAAAGCCCAATCCCAACAATATTTTTTCAATTTCGGCATCAAAATTTATTTCTTCAATAGTATAAAATTTTTCGCTTAAAGCTGAAACTTGCTCAATGAGTTCATAATAGTCTGCTGATTCATAATCAGTTCTGGTTGATAGCTGAAGATTAAGTTCTTCAATTTGGCGTTCCATCTCAAAAATATGGGCAAAAGCTTGTGAGGCTTCTTCAAAAACAGTTCGTTTGTCTTCCGTTAATAAATGTTGGGGCAAATAGGCAATAATGGCATCTCTTGGCGTAGATATATTGCCTCTTGTGGCGGTTTTAACACCAGCAAGTATTTTGAGTAAAGTGGACTTTCCTGCTCCATTTTTGCCCATCAATGCAATGCGATCTTTTTCATTGATAGCAAAAGATACATCTTTAAAAAGTGTGGTATTTCCAAATTCTACTGTAAGTCCATCTACTGAAATCATGCTGTCTTTTTTTTGAGCGGCAAAAGTAAGAATAATACCGATACGGTATCTGTAATAGTCCAATAAATTGGACAACTTACCTGACGGTAGACAGGTAACAGCCATTATATTAGCATTATACCAAATTCTAACAAACTAATTTTTAATAAGTAATGGTATAACTTAGCGAATTTATAAAAACTGCCAAATTTATTAACTATAAAAATACTACTTTTGTTTTCTTAATTTTTTAGAAAAAGGACATAGCATGAATATTGGAAAATACAAGCAAATTTTTTCAAACCTTAACTATAAAACGGTTTTTTTTCCTGTTTTTGTAGCTATGCTTAGCTGCTTTTACATGTTTAAAGACATTTCTTTTACACTTCATACTTTCGATAGAGGAATTGTAAGTGCTGCTACACTCGAAATGCTTGATATAAATCAGCGAGTAGCTTTGTTTTGGCATGCTGTTTGGCTTGGCGTTTTTTCTTTTCTTTTTCTTTTAATCATTCAAAATTTTCTTTTAATCAGGTATAAAGCTATACATCAACATGTTTCATTTATCAACATAATCTCATTTTTGGGATGTATTGTTGTCATTCATTCGTTTTTGAGCGTTAAACAAAGTTTTACACTCGAATTTATCTGCCATGTCATTGGTTTTGTTTGTGTAAGTGCAATTCTAAGTATTTTTTGGGAAAAGAAATTTTTGTTAGAAAACAAACACTTTTTGCTGTTTCATTTTTGGTACATCATTACAGGATTCTTGATATATTTTATCATTACCAATTTCAATCTTTATCTTACCGGAAAAACATTTAGAATTATATTTGTATTTCCTTTTGAAATTGCTTTGCTTACAATGCTTTGTGTACAAGTTTTGTCGTACTATAAAATAATACGTTTGGAAGCTTTACTAAAATACACTTTCCCTCTTTTGCTTTTTGTGCTGTGGAATTTTGTTTCAAACGAATTAAATTATATTCTTAATCAGCATAGTATTTTTGCTAATCCTTTGCTGTTATTTATTTGTGGGTATATTGTCATTCTTTTGTTTTATCTAAGTAAATGGAAAATACAACACAACAAACCTACAAAACCAGCAAACACTCAATTGTGGCATTATTACTTTCCTATATTATTGACTATAATAGCTTGCTATGCTTATTATATTCCTGTAATACCTGCTATAAATGAGTTTTTTGAAACTGCAAATCCTGCAAATTCTATATTGCTGAGTTGTAAATATGGGAAATTGCCATTTTTTGAGTATCTAAATTCTCATGCACTTTCCGAAACTTTTTTTGGGTTTATCTATGTGTTGTTGAACGGTTTTAATGGTTCGCTTGATTTCTTTATATACGATTTTTTATATCTTGTAATTTTTGTTTTGATTACATATTACTTTTTATGGAAATTAACTAACAATGCATATTTTGCGTTTGCAATTTCTCTTTTGTTACCTTTTCAGGAAGTAATTTTTTGTGATACTTTTTCTTGCAGTTTGATTTCTATTTTTATACTTTCACGTATTTATTACAAGCCTTCCTATAAAAACTATATTTTAGGTTTCGTATGGTCGTTTTTTCTAATAATGTGGCGAATAGATACAGGATATGCTAATATATTGGCTTTTATTTTAACATCAGTTATTGTGATGATTTTGCATAATAACCGAAAGTATTTTATACAATTTTGCATGTCATTTATTGCTGTAGTTCTTTCGTTTGCCCTAATTGCGATTGTAATTATATTGATTAAAAAAATTGATATAGTCGTTGTTGTCAAACAAGCTATGCACTACCTCAGCGGTAATCAAGCACATGGTGCATTAAGTGTTTACAATGACCCTAATCGCTTATTTGTGATGCACTATATTGTTTTTCCGGCAGTTATATTGTTTTCTTCTCTTTTTATTGTACTACAGCTAAAACGTTTTATCAAAAAAAATGTGTTTGTAATTTTATCTATACTTTTCTTATCGGTCTTCTATTTATGCAATATACCTCGCGGTATAGTAAGACATGGTTTTAATGAATGGGCTGATACGCATTTATCTACTTTTGCATACCTAATTATAGGCTTGCTATTATTTTTTATTGTTTCGCAAAAGTATTTAAAAACCAAAAATTTGATTTTTGTAGTTGGTCTTTACTTTTTGGTAGTGGCTTTCAAATTCCCTGATATTAAAGATTATTCTTCTGTTTTTGAGAAATTTAATATTGCATTTAAAGATTTCAAACCTTTAAACACTACTTCCGAAAAAATTAAAAGATATAAAGAAGAGCCTGCTTTTGCTTCAGAAAACTATTTAAAATTGAAGCATTTTATGGATGCTTTTTTTGAAAAAGAGGCTACTTTTATTGATTTCTCAAATACACCCATGTTGTATTTTTATACGCAACGAATTGTTCCTTCCTACTTTTCGCAATATATGCAAAATACTATTGATGACTATTTGCAATATCAAAATATTAGGGACTTAAAAAAATATGATATTCCTGTTGTTGTATTTTCAAATGTCCCAAACAATTGGCACGATGCTACCGATGGCGTTCCAAATGTATTGCGATATAACAAAATAGCTGAATACATTTACACCAACTACTATCCGCTTAAAACCATCGGTAAACACGCAATTTGGCTTAAACACGACATTGTTTTGCATTGTAAGGGTGCGGATTATTCGTTACTTACACATCCTGACTTGCTCGACTTAAAAAAGCTGCCATTCATTGAAGCCAATTATACCAATAAACCGTATCTTGGCGATTTGCTATATCAATGGAATACAAATCAAATAAAGAATAATACTTTTAAATCCCCTTTTACTATTGATAGAAGCAATGGTGGTTATTTAGTATTAAATTTTGAAAGAAAAGACACAACTTCTCAAAAATGTTTGATAATTTTATCGAATGATAGCATTCAGCATGGCAGTTTTTCTTTTGATTTGTTAAATAAAAGCGACAAAGAAAAATATGCGATACATCTTTCAACCCATTACTCGTGGTATTCAAAACTAATCAATTCATTTGCAATACGCTTTGAAAACGAATTAGCAGCACCAAGCATACAATCCATACAATTACATAAAGCCAACAAAAGTGAAAACAAGTAAACAAATAAAAATAGACAGGCTATTAGGGATTTTTAATTCCCTTTTTGTAAATGTAATTGTAAGAATTATAGGCAAAATACTTCGGCTTAACCATTCACTCGACAGACAATTTAAAACTATTGCAGTATGTAAATATAAAGGCATGGGCAGCATTATTCAATCTACACCCTTGCTTCAAACCTTAAGAATACATTTTCCTGATGCTCATATTATTTACATTTCAACAGATTCAAACAAAAGTATTTTAAGTAAAATACACTGTATTAATGAAGTTATTTGTATTAACGACAAAAATGTTTTTCGCTTATTAAAATCAACAAGCAAAATGTTGATTTTAATGTGGAAAAGGAAGATAGATGTATTTATTGATTTAGAAATTTACTCAAACTTTAGCAGTTTAATAACTACATTAAGTTTAGCTAAAAATAGAATAGGCTATTATCGACAATCCAGCCATTACCGAATGGGAATATACACACACATGATGTATTACAACATAAAAGCACCCATATCGAATGTATATTTACAAATGGCTAATTTATTTTTGTGCAAAGAAACACATACTAATATATTTCCGATAGAATGTAGTTTGTCAAAAGAAGAACTTTTGTTACGTTTTACTATAATTACCGAATATATTGTAATAAATCCCAATGCCTCCGATTTGCGAATTGAAAGAAGATGGGATAAAAATAAATTTATTCAGTTGATAAATCAAATCAATAGCTCATTTCCTCAATACCAAATAATACTTATTGGTGCTACCAACGAAAAGTTTTATGTAGATGAAGTTTATGCCAACATTATTGATAAAAAAAATGTATTGAACTTAGCCGGTAGAACTAATCTTGATGAATTGATTGCTGTTATTAAATATGCGAAAATATTAATTACCAACGATACAGGACCCATGCACCTTGCATATTCTCTAAAAACTAAAACACTTGCCTTGTTTGGACCTTGCTCACCCTATCAATACGGAGGAAATGATAATTGCTATATCGTTTATAAAAATGTGTATTGCAGCCCTTGTGTACATGAGTTTGATGTTCCACCATGCAAAGGAAATAACCAATGTATGCAATTAATTAGCCAAGAAGAAGTTTTTGAGATGGTTTCAAATATACTTTTGAATAACACAGTGGCAAACAATATTAATAAATCTATTGTTTACACAAGCCCTTATCTTCAAGAGTTACTTGGATTGAGCCAACGGTAAAAATGCGTTGAGTATATCTTGAATTTTTTTAGAAAAAACTATTATTCCCCAATTTTTGTAAATTCGATAAGCACCAACGAACCTAAAGGAAATGTCCATTTTCGGTGAGGTATTGCTGACGAAATTTTTTCGGCAAACTTATACGAAAACATAGCAATATAAGGTGTGATAAAATGTGTGGTTGTTTTATAATCAAACTTGAATAATAAGTGCATATTGGCAACAATACTGTTTAGCTTATTCTGTATATTAAAATAATTAAAATGAGTAATGTGCTGTTCTTCGTATTTTACATCCGAAATTTTGTTTAAAATAAATTCTTGCAAGGGCCATAAACTCATATAATTGGGTGTGGTAATGATAAGTTTTCCTCCTACCTTTAATTTTTTATAAGCTATCTTTATTAAATCTTCTATTTGGTGTTTATTCAAATGTTCAATAACTTCAATAATTGATACATAATCGAATTGCATATCTTTTACAGATTCCATTTCTTTTAAATTCTCAATTAAATAAAACTGCCTATAAAAAGTTGCATAGTTTTGATTGGCATAGTCTATTTGTTCTTTTAAAATATCAACTCCTATTTGTTCCGACATCTGATGTTGAGATATCATACTTAAAAAAGTTCCCGAAAAACAACCAATATCGAGGATTGAACAATGTGGTTTTTTAAAACTATCAATTACACGTTTGAATTTTTGATTGTGCCAAAAACTTCTAATTCCCTTTTGCTGCTTAGTAATATCATCATAAAAACCCAAAGGTATTTTATTGTAATCAAAAGTTGTGTCTTTTTGCTTCATGTTTAGTTTTTCGTTTATCAGAAAATATAGAGCTTCTGATCATCGCTTTCATTTGTGCATAACTTATTTCTTTCTAAAAAGCACAATAAATGATAGTATCAGTCC
>CAYTJB010000082.1:0-11580 GCA_964437995.1 uncultured Bacteroides sp.
AAATAGGAAAAGACATACCATATTGTTCGTTGGCAAAAGTTACAAATCCATTATTACTACTGGTTTTAGTGAAATTAATACTCCATTCTGATTTTACAGGACCAAAGCCATTGTGCCAAAAGAAAATCAATTCGCCACCATCATTGGGTTTGTTCTCATATTTAAGGTTAAATTTTTGTTCGTAAAATCTTAGTTCTTCATTAAACCCTGTGCGATAGGCTGCACGCATCAAATCCCATTTCAATTGCTCGGGAACTTGCATGTTAAAGTTTTTTTTGTAAGAATTTTCGTAAACATTTAGTGCATTACGATAAGCAATAAAAGCATCGTTATACTCGCGGTTGGCATCATATATTAAACCCATCACAATATGTGCAAATGCATCATCGCTGTAACGATTTTTATGTTCAGGATATTTATCGTTCAGTTGATTTAGTTTTTCATTTACTCGTCTAACTTCAATCAAGGCATCGCTATATTTCCCTGTATTTAAGTAATTTAGTGCTTTAAAATAATTTACTAACACAACTTCAAAATCTTCTGGTTTATAGGGTTTTACATTAGGATTGGTTATGAGTGCTAATGCTTCGAGACCGTAATTTTTTTGTTGGTCTTCTATTATTTTATCAGCTTCGTCTAATGCAAGATTGCTTTCTGTATTTTCGTTCATCATCCAACTAAGCCAGCCTTTGTTGAATAAATACAAAACACGATTTTTGCCAGTTTTACTTTTGTCGCTTTCAAGTATTTCTTTGGCTTTTGGCAACTCTCCATTGGCAACGGATGTTTGAAATTTTAAATTTTTTTGATAATAAGTAGCACAAGAAGTTAGCATCAGCAAGGGTAGTAAAGCTAATAGTAAAAATGTGTATTTTTTAAGCATGAAGTTCTTATTAAGTTATTGGTTAACAGTACATATTCTATTTACTCCAGAAAATTAAGTTGTGTTGTGGTTAAAAAATATTTATCTTGTTTGTCCTGTAATTATTGATTTATTTTTTGTTGCGTTTAAAGCAAAATCAATAATTTTTAGGCTATCGCTTTTTGCGTTTAATTCAACACAAATCCAACCATAGCAATAATCTGTTTGATTTGGATAATTAGAAATTGATGAAGTTCTAAATCCGATATATTTCTCACCTTTTCCTTTAAAATAATCTAACGAAAATATTGCATTTATTGTATCCCATTTGCTAAATTGAGAAATTGCATTACCCACATACAAGCATGTTAAATTATTAGATAAAGGAGTAGAAAAATATTTTATTCCGCAGTCTCCCAATGGAATAGCGATTGATGATTTTAAAAATACTTTGAATGAATCAATAGATGCTGGATCGGTATTTCGCTGTATTTCAAAAATAGTTGGATAGCATCCTATTGATAAAGAATCTTTTATAACTCCGTGCATTGTTTTATTAATTTCATAGTGAGCTATTTGGTCATATTCCAATTTTGTTTCTTGTTTTTTGTCTGTTTCGCAACTGAGTTGCGTAAATATTATCAAGATAGCAAGGATTAATAATTTAGCTTTCATAATAGTTTTTATTAACAAATTTTAATGTAAAATCTCTTGTTCTAATAAGAATTTGAGGGCTGTTTTAAACAAAGTAATAAACGGAGTAAAATTACTTTACTCCGTTTATTAATAATTTTCAAATAATTTTAGTCAGAAATTACTTTTTTAATTTCTTTATCACCAATCCAAACAATTTCGTTGGTTTCGATATTGGTAAGTTCGAGGTTGATTTTGTAATTTACCACTTTGTCTTTGTTGAACGAATCAACGGTAGAGTTGATGCTTCCTTGCAGGATAAAATCGGCACCTAATTCTTTACCCCATTTCTTGGTAGTTTCGGCTGAAGCATAATCTTGCTGATCGGCTCTTTCGCCACGCAGTTGCTCTCTTTTATCGCCAGCTTGTACCAATCGTACTTTCCCATTGGTTAGGAATGCTCTTTCAACATCTTTAATAAAAGTTTCGGCACTAATATGCTCGCTGGTTTTGTTGTTTACCAAACCAACAATAACAATAGGTCGTTTACCTTCGTTTAGTTTTTGGTATTCGGGCAACCATGCTTCGCTTAATACTTGAGCTATCATAGCTTCGGCGGTCATTTTTGCATCGGTGTCGTTCCAGCGTCCGCTCAAATCAAATTGTTGATTAGGTGCTACACGCTTAACCTCTCTGGTAGGTGTACATGCACTAATAGCTATTGCAAAAATTACAATGGATAGTTTGAAAATCTTTTTCATTATTTTTAAATTTTATGGTTTAAATTATTATTTATTTTATCAAATCTTATGCCAAAGATAAAAAAAGGAAATGATTCATTTCCTTTTTATTTTAAAAATTGAATTAACGATTTTCCATTTTCTTCATTTCTTCATCAAAAGTTTTTTTGAACTTTTCGTAATCGTAGTCAATTTTTAGTTCTTTGTCGGCAGATAATTTATTACCAACACCTTTTACGATGTCTTCGGCAGTAATTTCGATACAAACATAAGTTTTGTAATTGCCATCAGCAGTTTTAGTTTGTTTTTCGCAAATAACTCTTACTCCATTTAGTTGTTGGTTGATAACTTCGCGGGTATTGCCTTCAAATCTTTCTTCTAAGCCTTCTACATTATTGGCTTCGGTAGATTTAATATAATTGTCGGTAACACCTTTCATGGTAGTTTGTATCAAACCTGCCAATTCGCCTTTTACATTGCTCATAGCTTTTTTCTTTGAAACCATTTGATCCATACTTTCGCCAACAGCACTTGCTCTAAAAAATTCTTTGGTACTCATAAATTGTGTTTCGCCGGCACAGTAATTGTTAATTAAAACTTCTCCTTTAGGTTGTGGTGGTGGAGGTGGTGGAGCTACTACTTTTTCTTTTGATTTACAGCTTGTTGCTAATGTTGCAATAATCATTATTGCCGATAAAAAATAACTTAGTTTTTTCATAGTCTTTAGTGTGTTTAAATTAATAATTGTGTTAATAAAAAATATATTGTGGCAAATTTTGTGCCAAAATAAAAAGCTTAATTCGCAAATATTTTGGAATTTGACAATACAAATGTAATAATAAAATTTTAGGTAACATTAATTTTTTATGAGATATAACATCAAATATTTAGTAACCAATTATATCTCTATTTTTTTAATGATAGAAGTTGTTTAAAGTTAGATAAAAATGTTTGATTTTAGATATTGAATACCAATATATTAAATATGATAATTTGTTTTAAAGTATTGATAACATTAGATTGTTTGCAAAATCATTAGGTATAATAAGTCATACAATAAATATTTATAGTTCAACTTTAAACAACTTCATAAATTAAAAAATCGTTAATACTATAAATTAGTTCTTGCAATTATCAAAAAATTTATAGCTTTGTAAACTATTTTATTTGTAAAAAAATCAATTTCATAAACATACAAAATTATCATAAAAATGCAAAAATTATTGTTGTTAGGAGATGAGGCTATAGCTCAAGGGGCTATTGATGCTGGAATGTCTGGCATTTATGCTTATCCAGGAACACCATCTACCGAAATTACTGAATATGTGCAGCATTCGAAAGAGGCTAAACAAAAAGGGATTCGCTGTGGTTGGTCAGCCAACGAAAAAACAGCTATGGAGGCTGCTTTAGGAATGTCGTATGCGGGTAAAAGAGCTATGGTATGCATGAAACACGTGGGTTTAAATGTAGCTGCCGATCCTTTTATTAATTCATCTATTACAGGTGCAAATGGTGGTATAATTGTTGTTTCGGCTGACGACCCTTCTATGCACTCATCGCAAAACGAACAAGATTCAAGATTCTTTGGGAAATTTGCTATGATTCCTATTTTGGAACCGGCTAATCAGCAAGAAGCTTACGACATGGTGGGTTATGGTTTTAATATGTCGGAAAAATATAAAACACCTGTTTTGATGCGTATTACTACACGTATGGCTCACTCAAGAGCTGGAGTAGCGCGTGGCGAAAGCAAAAAACAAAACGAAATAAGTTTACCATCCGATTTACGTCAGTTTGTTTTATTGCCCGCTATTGCCCGTAAGAGATATAAATTATTGCTCAACAATCAGATTCCATTTGAAACCGAATCAGAAAAATCATCTTTTAATCAATATATTGATGGTTCCGATAAAAAAATGGGTATTATTACAACAGGTATTGCGTATAATTATTTGATGGAAAATTATCCTGAAAGAATAGTTCAATATCCTGTGTTAAAAATTGGTCAATATCCGTTGCCACGAAAATTAGTTGAAAAACTTTGCAATGAATGTAAAGAAATTTTAGTGTTAGAAGAAGGTTATCCAATTGTAGAAGAAATGCTAAAAGGCTATTTAGCTAATGGTATCAAGGTAAAAGGTCGTTTAGATGGAACCGTTCCACGTGATGGCGAATTAAACCCAAATATCGTAGCCGTTGCTTTAGGAATGAAAGATACTAAAGGTGCTAATGTACCTGAATTAGTGGCAGCACGTCCACCAGCACTTTGTGTAGGTTGTCCGCATATTGATTCATATCTTGCTTTGAACGAGGCATTATCAACTTTAGCACCAGGTAGGGTTTTCTCCGATATTGGATGCTATACATTAGGGGCATTAAAGCCTTTTGAAGCCATCAACTCATGTGTAGATATGGGTGCTTCTATTACTATGGCTAAGGGTGCTGCCGATGCAGGCTTAGTTCCTGCAGTTGCGGTAATTGGCGATTCTACTTTTACCCATTCCGGAATTACAGGTTTAATTGATGCCGTAATTGATAAATCGCCCATTACAGTGCTTATTCTTGATAATGGAACTACCGGAATGACCGGCGGACAAGAGTCTTCTGCACAAGGAAGAATTGAAGCGCTTTGCAAAGCTGTGGGTGTGGAAGAAGAACACATTCATATCCTGAAACCTTTACGTAAAAATCACGAAGAAAATACTCAGATTCTTATAAAAGAGTTGGCTTATCAAGGCGTGTCGGTTATTATACCTCGCAGAGAGTGTATTGTATCTATTGATAAAAGAATGAGAGCTAAAGAAAAAGCAAAGAGAGAAGAACAACAAGCATAATTATTGAATATTTAAAAATATAAGAATGAAAAAAGATATAATTTTAGCAGGTGTTGGTGGACAAGGAATTCTTTCTATTGCTGCTATCATAGGAACTGCTGCTTTAGATATGGGTCTTTACCTTAAGCAATCAGAAGTTCACGGTATGGCACAACGTGGAGGCGATGTTTCATCCAATTTGCGTATTGCCGATAAAGAAATAGCTTCCGACCTTATTGCTATGGGCAAAGCCGATTTAGTTATTTCGGTTGAACCTATGGAAGGTTTGCGTTATTTACCGATGCTTTCGCCCGAAGGTTGGTTAATTACCAATTCCACGCCGTTTGTAAACATACCTAATTATCCTGAAATAGAGAGTGTGTATAGCGAAATAGCAAAAGTACACCGCCATGTAATATTGGATGCTGAGCAAATAGCAAAAGATTTAGGCTCTGCCAAAGCTGCCAATGTAGTAATATTGGGTGCTGCTGCTGCTCATCTGGGGATTACTTTTGAGACTTTTGAGAAAGCCATTCGTACTATATTTAGCAAAAAAGGCGAAGCCGTTGTTGAGCTAAATATCAATGCTCTCAGAGCTGGAAGAGATTTTGCAGCAAAAAACAGCCATTTATAAAAACTTATTTCTATAAAATTTCCCAAAAAATAATTTTATGCTCAAAATATTAGCATAGAATAAAATCAATGTATTCCATAAAATTTGGAATACATTGATTATGAGTAAATGTTATAAATATGGAAGAAACCCAAAATAATCTCGAACAACAACCGATAATTAATCAACCTAAGCTACGCCCACAAATGCTAAGTGTATTGTGTATTTTAACATTTATTTGGAGTGGACTTGCAATTTTTAGCAATTTGTTTTTTTCTTTGTTTTTCGATTTAATAAAAGAAATTATTCCTACTATTGAACTCCCATCTAATTATAAAGAGATGAAAGATGGCTTATTGCTGATAATATCTGCTGGACGTTTCTTTTTTGTATCAGGCTTACTACTCAATAGTTTTACTTTGTTTGGAGCCATTAAAATGTGGAAATTACAAAAAAATGGATTTCATTTTTATACCATTTCACAAATCATTTTGTTGATGTTGCCTTTATTATTTATAAAAGGTGGTGGTTTTCAAATTATAGAATTTTTGATTACTGCAATGTTTGTGATGATGTATGCCTCGCATTTAAAAGTAATGAAGTAAGTATAACCCCCAATAGAATAATACCGATACGCAATATGTAATAGTCCAAAAAAGACTGGACTAAACATATTGTCTATCGGTATTTACCACTGCAAAATTATGAAATAATCCTTTGGATTAATTCATAATCAGCATTGGTATAATAACAAACTCTATATTAGGTGCAAACAAAAAACCGTTATTATTTATTGAATAATAACGGTTTAAGAAGAGGTATCGAGCGGATTCGAACCGCTGTAGCCGGTTTTGCAGACCGGTGCCTAGCCGCTCGGCCACGATACCATGTTGCATAAAAGCGACTGCAAAGGTAGATATTATAGTTGAAACAGCAAAATTAAAATTTAAGAAATTTATAATCCTGTATCTATTTTAAAATCAGCATATTTCAGCAAGCAAACTTTGCATAAGCAGTCGTTGTAATGTAACGCAAGGTATTTTGTGTTGGCTTCGCTGATAGAATATTTTGTACACCAACAATCGGCATTGTGAGAACATTCAAATTTAGTGCCACAGGCTGGACAAGTTTTAACTTTAATTTCTTCTTCCATAGTTTTTTAACAAAAAAAATGAGAACCCAAGCTCTCATAAATATATGGGATTTTAAAAATATTATTCGGCTAATACTAATATCTTGTTTTTCAACACTTCAACTACGCCTCCTTTTACTTCAAAAAACAGTATTTGATTATTTTCATCCTGTATTTTGATTTTCCCTTTTTTTAAGACAGAAATCATAGGAGCGTGCATATTAAGTACTTCAAAAGAACCGTCAATACCAGGGAACTGGGCTAATTTGATAGTTCCTGTAAAAATGGTTTCGTCTGGTGTAATTATTTCAATATTCATGGAATAAAATTTAATTATTGAAGTTACTTTATAAACTTTTAACTTTCAAGCTTTCAGCTAATTAGATTCTGCAATCAATTTTTTGCCTTTTTCAATGGCATCTTCAATGGTTCCAACTAAGTTGAATGCAGCTTCCGGATATTCATCTACTTCGCCATCCATAATCATGTTAAACCCTTTGATAGTATCTTCAATAGAAACAAATACACCTTTTAAGCCTGTAAACTGTTCGGCAACATGGAAAGGTTGCGACAAGAAACGTTGTACACGTCTTGCACGATGAACCACTAATTTATCCTCTTCCGAAAGCTCGTCCATACCTAAAATTGCAATAATATCTTGCAATTCCTTGTAGCGTTGCAAAATTTCTTTCACGCGTTGGGCACATCTGTAATGTTCTTCGCCTATAACATCAGGAGAAAGAATACGTGAAGTTGATTCCAATGGATTAACGGCAGGATAAATCCCTAATTCGGCAATCTTACGGTCTAAAACGGTAGTTGCATCTAAGTGAGCAAAGGTAGTTGCAGGAGCAGGGTCGGTTAAATCGTCAGCAGGTACGTAAACCGCTTGTACCGAAGTAATAGAGCCTCTTTTGGTTGAGGTAATTCTTTCCTGCATAATACCCATTTCGGTAGCTAAAGTGGGCTGATAACCTACTGCAGAAGGCATACGACCTAATAAAGCTGATACTTCAGAACCTGCTTGCGTAAAACGGAAAATATTATCAATAAAGAATAAAATATCTCTACCACCTGATTTTTCATCGCCATCGCGGAAATATTCGGCTAATGTTAAACCTGATAAAGCTACCCGAGCACGTGCACCTGGAGGTTCGTTCATTTGTCCGAAAACCAAAGTAGCTTGCGATTTTTGCAATTCTTCATGGTCAATTTTGCTTAAATCCCAACCTCCTTTTTCCATACTTTCTTTAAAAGCATCGCCATATTTTATAACACCCGATTCTATCATTTCTCTAAGCAAATCATTACCTTCACGGGTACGTTCTCCAACACCTGCAAATACCGATAAACCTGAATAACTTTTTGCAATATTATTGATTAACTCCATGATAATAACCGTTTTGCCAACGCCAGCACCACCAAACAAACCAATCTTTCCGCCTTTTGCGTAAGGTTCAATCAAATCAATAACTTTTACACCTGTGTAAAGCACTTCTTTTGAAGTAGATAAATTTTCAAATTTAGGCGGATCTCTATGAATTGGATAAGTATTTACTTTTGGAACTTCGCCAATACCGTCAATGGCTTTACCTATCACATTAAACAAGCGACCATTAATATTATCGCCAATAGGCATTGAAATAGGCTTTCCGGTGGCTATTACATCCATTCCTCTACGCAAACCATCAGTAGAATCCATTGCAATGGTTCTAATGGTGTTTTCTCCAATATCTTGCTGACATTCAAGCACAATAACCTCCCCGTCATCTTTAGTGATTTCGAGTGCATCGTAAATATTGGGGATACTACTTTCTTGCTCAAAGGTTACATCTATAACTGCACCAATAATTTGAGAAATTTTGCCTTTATTATTAACTGACATAACTAAATTTTTATTTCAAAAAAAAACTTTAAAATTTTGAACTGCGAAAATACAATTTTATTTGTAACAATTAATCATAAGTTGTATGATATTTTTCCTAATTTTAACACAGATTTAATGTCCATAAGAAAATAATACTTTTTTCTTTTGTCATCCCAAAACTTCGGAATCTCATTAAAAAAAGAATTTACTTATTATGAAATTCCTCGCTATCAATACTATTGACGTATTGAATTATTTACAGTATATATCCGCTAAGCGATAAAAAAATCGCTAAGCGGAAGTCCGCTTATCAGTTTTTGCCGATTAGCGGATAAAGAGAACAGAAACTTTATGGAATGGTTTTAAAATATAATTATTACATTTGTTGAATAAAATGAATAACTATCAGAGGTGCACATTTCTTTATAAATAGTTGTATTTTAGTTATATAAAAAATATCAAACACTTTTTATAAAGTAGAAATATATGCAATTTTAGATATTTATTCGTTACCAGATAGCGTAGGACGACCGAGACAGCAGGTGGAAACCTTAAAACGAAGCATTTTGAAAAAGGCGTTTGAAGGGAAATATGTGTAGTTTATGGAATAGTAAACACACTTTAAAATTGTATTTTTAAGACAATTTTATAAATATAACAACTTTATAGTTGTTTTTTAAGTAAATAGTTAGTACCTTTGCAGCACTAAAATAATAAATGTATGAGTACAGGAACGGAAGTTGCATCATTTTTAAAAGACTTCAAGGAAAAAATGAAGTTTTGGGATGTGCTCTTTCGTGATGATAGAGGCAAAAATGCCCAGGCACTGGTGGATTTAGAACTTCGCCCCTTAGAACGTAAAGCCATTCTGGAAGCACTCGAAAACAAAGATTACAGCGAAGGTCCACTTGAAGAAAAACTATACGGCGGTACTGATATGTGGGTGTTTGGAAAAACTGTTAAGAAAAAGGAAGTGTACATCAAAATTACAATTGGAGCTATGAGTAGCAGTGTAATCTGTATTTCCTTTCACTTGTCACAACAAAAAATGCAATATCCTTTAAAATAGAACAATATGAAAAGTCCAATCACAGGTAAAGAAATGAAATTGACCAAAGAACGCAGGTCAATGGATTTCAGAAAGGAAACATTTGAAATTGTTTTTCATTATTACAAATGCGAGGATAGCGGAGAACAATTTACCACCACATCATTAGATGAAGTGAATATGAATCAGGTATATAATCAATACCGTGACAAATTCAATATTCCATTTCTGGAAGAAATTGTAAGAATTAGAGAGAAGTACAGTTTATCGGCAGCCAAGATGTCGGAAATTTTGGGTTTTGGGGTAAACAGTTATCGCCAATATGAAGCAGGAGAAATGCCCAGCATTGCCAATGCCAAATTAATACAGATGGTGGACGACCCCAAGTATTTTATTGATATGGTGGAATTGTGCGGAACATTGGATGAAAAAGTGAAAGTAAGACACATTCAGAAAGCACAATTGTTGGTAGAAGAAAGAAAACGAAACATTTTCAATTTGAATTTCAAAGAATATTTATTAGGCAATCATTTAGCAGATATTTATTCAGGATACAGAAATCCCAACTTTGAAAAATTTACTGAAATGGTAGTTTATTTTTCAGATAAAATAGAACCATTCAAAACCAAAATGAACAAGTTGTTATTCTATGCCGATTTTTTAATGTTCAAACAAAGTTGTTTTTCCATAAGCGGAGTGCGTTACAAAGCCATAGATATGGGACCTGTCCCAAATAATTTTCAAAGCATATTTGAGTATTTAGCCAACAAAGACGAAATAGATATTTACACAACTGAATTTCCAAACGGTTATACAGGTGAACAATTTAAAGCAAGAAAAGACAGACCATTTAAAGCTGATTTGTTTTCCGCAAATGAATTAGAAACATTAGAAAAAGTGTCAAACGTATTCAAATCTACAAGCACTAATGATATTATTGAATTAAGTCATTTAGAGGAAGCGTGGAAGAAAAACGAAAAAAACAAGAGCGTAATCAGTTACGAATATGCATTTGAGTTAAATCAGATTTAGAAAGATTACAGATAAAAAGTACAAAAACGCCAACTGGTAATCGAGTAGGCTGCCCTGCCAGTAATTAGCTGGCAGGGAGAACTTGTTAATATGGTCTTTATCAGTTTAATAAACTATGCCGTAATGGTAAATTTTTTACAATTAACCCTCATTTAACACCCATAAAAACAAAAATATTGCTAATTTTGTATTGATGAATAATACGCTATTATGTTAGGTTTTGTTAAACTTGGGGTTTATTCAATTAATAAATTGCGAAATAATTAAAAATGGATAATTGTGCAGGAAAAAGGCTATATAGAACTATTAAATGATATTAAACAAAACGTTGTTAATTCAAGAATTCAAGCAGTAAACTCTGAATTAATAAGTTTGTATTGGAATATTGGCAAATTGATTTTAGAACGTCAGAAAGCAAATGCATGGGGTAAATCAATTGTCGAAAAATTGTCGAAAGATTTACAAAATGAATATCCTCAACAAACAGGATTTTCATCAAGAAATCTTTGGGATATGCGCCGTTTTTACGACAAATACCAAAACGAACCAAAACTGCGACAGCTTGTCGCAGAAATTCAGCTTACATTCAGCTTATCAGCTAGATAACAAATTGTATAAAATATC
Organism: uncultured Bacteroides sp.; assembly: GCA_964437995.1. Lineage (GTDB taxonomy): Bacteria > Bacteroidota > Bacteroidia > Bacteroidales > JACABE01 > JACABE01. Next base: position 11,365 of record CAYTJB010000082.1, read on the forward strand.
CGCTAAGCGATAAAAAAATCGCTAAGCGGAACCCCACTTATCAGCTTTTGCTGATTAGCGGATAAAAGGAACGGAAACTTTATTGAATGGTTATTAATAAAAAAGTATATTTGCAGTGAAATAAATATGGCTTTTGCCATACAAAGCATGCTAAATTGGTAGGCTTTGTACGGATTTTCCGTATATATAAAAGCGGCAAGGTTTAAAAAAATACAA
>CAYTJB010000083.1:0-11472 GCA_964437995.1 uncultured Bacteroides sp.
ACGCATTTTCTGCTATGGTTCTTTTATTGGTTATCTGTAATGTATCTAATAATAGATTCCCTGTTCCAACTATTTGATCAGTATTATCTCCACTTAATTCCACCATATTATCTCCAGATTTTAAAGTAGAAACAATCCAAAGTTTTGCTTTTTTAAAAATTTTGTCTTTTGATAAACCTGGCAACTCAACAATTTCTGTAAATTTTACTTTGCCAGTTTCGGAGTCAATAGGTAATTGAGCACTACCAAAATGTGATGTCAAAATAAATATAATTGCAAAAAAAATAAATAATAATGTTTTTCTCATAGTGTATTATTTTTAAAATTTATAATTTATTATTACTTGCTTATTTATGGACAAAAGTAATATTAATTTTCTTAAGAAAAAAAATATTTTATATGATGCTTTTACATATATATATTGATTTTTTCTCGTGAAAATTTAATCGTAGCATTAAATCTTTTTTAGTCCAGATAGCCTTATTAAAATATCTTTTCAAGTATCTCTATCTCTTCTTTTTATTAGATTAGGTAGATTCAAACTTTTTGATATTAGTGGTATAAAGAAAAAGCTGTTCTTTTAGAACAGCTTTTTCTTTAACCGCATTTTGAATATCCACAATGCTTGCAGGCTAAGCAGCCTTCTTTGTAGATTAATCCGCCTTTAGCACCACATTCGGGGCAAGCAGCTTCTAAAGCTGCAGTACCATCGGGGATGTATTTTTTTAATGCTCTTACTACACCATTTTTCCATGTATTTATAGAATCTATTTCGAGGGTTAAATTTGAAATTAAATCCACAGCCGATGGCAATGGCATGCCATGTCGCAAAATTCCTGAAATTAACTTTGCATAGTTCCAATACTCTTTGTCAAACGACCTCGAAAGTCCTTCTATGGTAACTTTGTAGCCTTCTTTGTCTTCAAATTGGAAGTCGTAACGTGCTTTTTCGTTGCCTTCTTTATGTCGGATAACATAGCCTTTGGTTACCCAAGCAGGAAGATAAAATCCATCGGCTTTCCCTGTAAAAACTTCGTAAGGTTTATTGTCTAAAACACCAACCACTGCTATCCATTTATCGTAATCATTCTGAAAACGAACTACTTCAGCTTCTAACTTTTTAGGACGTGTAGGAGCTTTGGTTTCTTTAAATTCATATTCGTCTTCTTTAGTATCAGAATGAGAAACCAAAACACCTGACCGAGAACCATCGCGGTAAATAGTAATTCCTTTACAGCCTGTTTCCCATGCAGTTTGATAAATATTACTTACTAAATCTTTGGTGGTTTCTTTGGGTACATTTACGGTAACACTTATAGAGTGGTCAACCCATTTTTGTACAGCACCTTGCATTTTTACTTTGCTTACCCAATCAATATCATTAGATGTAGCTTGATAATAAGGCGATTTTTTTATTACTTCTTCTAATTTATTTTCATTGTAAAGCTTTACTTCATCTACATTATAATTGTTTACTTTTAACCATTTCAAAAATTTGGGGTGAAAAATATTGTATTCTTCCCACGAATCGCCAGTTTCGTCAACAAATGAAACCGTTACATTTTTATCGTTAGGATTTACTTTTTTTCTCCTCTTGTAAGAAATCATAAAAACAGGCTCAATGCCCGAAGTGGTTTGTGTACAAATACTCACACTACCGGTAGGTGCAATGGTTAGCAAAGCTATATTTCGTCTGCCATGTTGCACCATATCTTCGTAAACCAATGGAGCAGCTTCTTTTAGGCGTTGAACGAAAGGGTTATTTTTTTCTCTTTCGGCATCGTACAAAGGAAAAGCTCCTCGTTCTTTTGCTAAAATTACAGAAGACCTGTATGCTTCGAGTGCCAACATTTTATGAACCTCAACAGAAAAATCGGTGGCAATATCAGTTCCGTATTTACAACCTAAAGCAGCAAGCATATCGCCTTCGGCTGTAATACCAAAACCTGTTCTTCTTCCTTCTAATGCTTTCATTTTTATGTTCATCCAAAGATTTCTTTCTACTCTTTTTATTTCTTCTTCTTCGGGATCGGCATTTATTTTTTCTAATATTTTTTCTATTTTTTCTAATTCCAAATCAATAACATCGTCCATCATGCGCTGAGCCATGTGAGCGTGTTTCACAAATAATTCAGAATTAAAGCTTGCTTCCGGAGTAAATGGGTTTTCTACATAGCTGTACAAATTAATAGCTAATAAACGACAGCTATCGTAAGGGCATAGCGGAATTTCGCCACATGGATCGGTAGAAGTGGTTTTAAAACCTAAATCGGCATAACAATCGGGGATAGATTCTTTTTTAATAGTATCCCAAAACAAAATACCCGGTTCGGCTGATTGCCAAGCATTTTGAATAATTTTATTCCATAATTGACGGGCATCTATTTCTTTAACTACGGTAGGATTTTTTGATTCTACAGGATATTGCTGGTGGTAGGTTTTATTTTCTTTTACTGCCTGCATAAATTCATCATCAATTTTTACTGATACATTGGCTCCTGTTACTTTTCCTTCTTCTAATTTTGCATCAATAAATTTTTCGGAATCGGGATGCTTGATGGAAATGCTCAACATTAATGCTCCACGTCTGCCATCTTGGGCAACTTCGCGGGTTGAATTTGAATATCTTTCCATAAAAGGAACAATACCCGTAGAGGTTAAAGCGCTATTTTTTACAGGACTTCCTGCCGGACGAATATGCGATAAGTCGTGCCCCACACCACCGCGACGTTTCATCAACTGAACCTGCTCTTGATCAATTTTCATAATGCCACCGTAAGAATCAGAATTTCCATTATTGCCAATTACAAAGCAATTGGAAAGCGACGCTACCTGAAAATTATTCCCAATACCAGCCATTGGGCTACCTTGAGGAATAATATATTTGAAATCTTTAAGTAATTCATAAATTTCGTTTTCCAACATCGGATTTGGATATTTTTTCTCAACGCGTGCTATTTCCGAAGCAATTCTGCGGTGCATATCGTCTGGTGTTAATTCATACAAATTGCCCGCACTGTCTTTAAGTGCATATTTGTTCATCCATACGCTTGCAGCCAATGTATCACCCTGAAAATATTTGGTCGAATTTTCCATTACTTCTTCGTGCGAATATTTTTGAGGCTCTTTGAGGTTGTTGATTTGTTCGCTCATTACTTCTATTTTGATATTTGGGTCATTTTCGTTGTCAAAAATATTTGGTAATTTCCTATTTTCAATAAATTCATTGTAATTGTTTTCTTTCTCATTGTTTTGAGTATTGATTCCCAGTGAAGTAAAAAGTGTGTTTTTCATAAAATGAACCAAATATTTATTATTTTATTTTAAAAAACTGAATATCAGCTTTAATAGTATCAAAATTTGAGATTGTAAATATACAATTGTATATTTACAATCGGCAAAAGAGTAATTAACAAAATAATTCAAATATGATTGTATATTGTTGAATTACTATACAATGAGTATGTTAATAAATATTTAATTTCGAAATAATTTTATCAAATATGGTTTTGCCAAATTAATTTTTTACCAAAACCAAGTCGATTATCGGTCATTTTAATAAAGTTGGGCATAATGCCCCAAAGTGTTGTTTTGGCTAACATAGCAATTGGAAATTTCTTGATATACGCTATTTTAGCTACAGAAAGTTCTTTTTTATCAAGTTTTTTAATAATTCCGGTAAATTGAATGCCTCTAATTTTACCAATAATGCTGGTTTCGAGAGCTATAGCTCCTGCAACATAAGGCTGGCTAATGGCATCGGCAATGTGTTTGGTAGTGGTATCGGATGTAAACACAAACATATTTAGCTCGGCAATATACACATAAAAACAAGTGGCAGTATAAGGTTGGTTATTGCAAGAAGTGGCAAGAGTAAAAATATGATGTTCGGTTATAAATTTAATTATTCTTGGTTCTATGCTTGTTGGTGCATTTGTAAGAGTCATAATTTAATAGATTTTGGGTGGTTTTGTTACTTTATTTTAAGAAATTATATTGGCATTTCAAAAAATGATTTTATGATGTTTTAATAACAGCTTTATACTTATTGTTTCCACGCAAAAGTAAATAAAAAACATGATTAACAGCAAATTGGAATAAAAAAAGAAATGATAAATAAAATACCAATACTTGTCTTTCAAAAGTGTCGGGTTATTATTTAACCCATAAAATAATTATCTGTTGAATAAACCAAAATTGTATTATATTTGTCCTTTATTAAAAAACACCAATGGAAGTAAGCAAAACACTATACGTAAAATATATGGTTTGCAAATGTTGCATACGCATCCTAAAACAGGAGCTGGAGCAACAAGACATTCACATACAACGTATTGTGCTTGGCGAAATAGACATAAAGTTCGACGATACAAAAATTACAAATTCCCAAATCGAGAAAATAATTAACGAAAATGGCTTTGAGTTGGTTGCCAATAAAGAGAAAATATTGATAGAACAAATAAAAACTGCCGTTATTGAATTGGTTCATTTTGCCAACAATATGAACTCTATTATTCGTAATTCTGATTACTTAGTTGAAAAATTAGGTTATTCTTACCAACATTTATCCGCAATATTTTCCAAATACGAACCCAATACCCTCGAAAAATTTATCATTTTACACAAAATAGAAAAGGTAAAAGAAATGATAGAATACGGCGATCTTACATTGAGTGAAATTGCATTTGCAATGGGTTATAGCAGTGTTCAATACCTTTCTACACAGTTTAAAAACATAACAGGAATTTCGGTTACAGATTATAAAAAAGCACCTAATGTTGAACGAAAATCAATAGCAGAAATTTAGAGTGTTAATGGTAATTGATGATTAGTAAAGTGGACGGTTGACTTTAAGTCAACCGTCCACTTTACCATAATCCTATAGAAAAACATAGAATTTCTCTCTAATTTCAATTTTAAGTCGCTGATTTTTTATAATTTTGCACTTCTTTAAAAAAACGAAACAAATGCTTAGAACACATACTTGCGGCGAATTAAACGTATCAAATATAAATCAAGAAGTTACATTGAGCGGTTGGGTGCAACGCTCCAGAGATTTAGGCGGAATGACTTTTGTTGACCTTCGTGATCGTTATGGAATTACACAATTGGTTTTTAACACGGAAACCAACGCCACGCTTTGCGAACAAGCACGTAAATTAGGCAGAGAGTATGTAATTACAATCAAAGGTTTGGTTGCTGAACGTAGCAATAAAAACCTTAAAATGCCTACTGGTGAAATAGAAATTACAGTACAACATATCGAAATACTTAATCAATCGAAATTACCGCCATTTACCATCGAAGACAATACAGATGGAGGAGATGAGCTGAGAATGAAATATCGTTATCTTGATTTACGTAGGAGTCCCGTAAAGAAAAATCTTGAATTGCGTCATCAGCTTTCGATGGAAACAAGAAATTATCTTAATACATTGAATTTTATTGAAGTTGAAACACCTTATTTAATAAAGTCCACACCAGAAGGTGCTCGCGATTTTGTGGTTCCTTCTCGCATGAATGCCGGTGAATTTTACGCTTTACCCCAATCACCTCAAACTTTCAAGCAATTATTAATGATTTCGGGCTACGATCGCTATTTTCAGATTGTAAGATGCTTTCGCGATGAGGATTTGCGAGCCGACCGTCAACCTGAATTTACACAAATAGACTGCGAAATGTCGTTTGTAACACAAGAAGATATACTTAATACCTTTGAAGGACTTACCAAACATCTCTTTAAAGCTATCAAAGGCGTTGATATTAAAGAATTACCAAGAATAACCTACGCCGATGCCATGAAATATTATGGTTCCGATAAACCTGATATTCGTTTTGAAATGAAATTTGTTGAGTTAAACGATGTAACTCAAAATAAAGGTTTCAGTGTATTTGACAATGCCGAATTGGTAATAGGTATCAATGCCAAAGCATGTAGCGAATATACCCGCAAACAATTAGATGAACTGACCGATTTTGTGAAAAAACCACAAATTGGTGCTACAGGTATGATTTACCTCAGGTACAACACAGATGGAACGTTGAAATCATCGGTTGATAAATTTTATACTCCCGAAGATTTAAAACTTTGGGTTGAAAGATTTAATGCACAACCTGGCGATTTGATGTTGATTTTAGCAGGGAAAACAGAGAAAACACAAAAAGCTTTGAGCGAACTTCGTCTCGAAATGGGCAATCGCTTAGGGTTAAGAGATGCCAACAATTATGCACCTTTATGGGTAGTTGATTTTCCTTTGTTAGAATGGGACGAAGATATACAACGTTTTTATGCAAAACACCATCCGTTTACATCGCCCAAACCCGAAGATTTATCTTTGTTAGAAACTAATTTGCATGCAGTAAGAGCCAATGCTTATGATATGGTAATTAATGGTGTAGAAGTTGGTGGCGGTTCTATTCGTATTCATAACAAAGACTTGCAGAAAAAGATGTTTTCAGTACTTGGATTTACCGATGAAGAAGCTCAAAATCAATTTGGTTTCTTGATGAATGCTTTTGAATTTGGTGCACCACCTCACGGCGGTCTTGCTTTTGGTTTTGACAGACTTTGTTCACTTTTTGGTGGTAGCGAAAGTATCCGCGATTTTATTGCATTCCCAAAAAACAATGCAGGAAGAGACGTGATGATTGATTCGCCTTCTTCTATTAGCAACGAACAATTAAAAGAATTAAGTCTAAAAATAGAAAAAGAGACCAAATAGGGTTTTTCTTAAAATGATTAAATTTTATAAGAAAAAAGCAGAACCTTAATAAAAATTTAGTCGTTACCATTACAACCTAATAAAAAAACATCAATGAAAAAAATACTTATTACCGGAGCCAGCGGTTTTATTGGCAGCTTTATAGTAGAAGAAGCCTTAAATTTGGGAATGGATGTTTACGCAGGTGTTCGTAATTCAAGTAGTAAAAAATACCTACAAGATAAAAGAATCAATTTTTTAAATCTCGATTTTTCTGATAAGGAATTATTAAATAAGCAATTATCAGAACAACGTTTTGATTATATTGTACATGCAGCTGGTTTAACAAAAGCTCAGAAAAAAGAAGACTTTGACATTGTAAATTTTGATTACACCAAAAACTTTGTTGATGCTTTAATAGAAGCAAATTGCGTTCCGGAACGGTTTATTTTTATTAGCAGCATGGCAGCTCATGGACCTGGTGATGACAATTCTACAATACCAGTAAAATTAAGTGATACACCACACCCTGACACGCTTTACGGCATCAGCAAACTTAAAGCTGAAAATTATATAAATACACTTCCCAACTTCCCAGTTGTAACACTTCGCCCCACAGGCGTTTATGGCCCAAGAGAAAAAGATTATTTTGTGTTTTTTAAAACCATCAATGGTGGTATAGAACCATATATTGGGTTAAAAGAGCAACACCTTACATTTATTTATGTAAAAGACTTGGTTGACTTAGTTTTTAAAGCTATCAATTCAAATATTATAGGCAAAACCTATTTTGTAAGTGATGGCAAAGGCTATACAGCTCGTGAATTCTCGGAAATTACCAAACGAATTCTTAATAAAAAAACATTCAAGCTATTTGTTCCTTTGTTTATTGTAAAATTAATTGCCATATTGCTCGAAACCTTTAACGGATGGGTTGGCAAAGTTCCTACTCTAAACAGAGACAAATACAATGTTTTGAAAGCCCGAAATTGGCTTTGTGATATGAGCGACTTAGAAAAAGATTTTGGATTTAAAGCCAATTATTACCTCGAAGATGGCGTAAAAGAAGCCATTGAATGGTATAAAGCCGAAAAGTGGATATAGTTGGAAATCACTCGTTACCACTCCCCTATTTCAGTCTTCCAACTTCTCCCTTTTAACTTTTTTTCAATATTTCAATAAAAATTCAGACTTTTGCAAAAAATTGATTCTAAAATTAATACATAATAAATGAAGAAAATCTTCTCATCTTTACTTTTATTGCTCTTTGCATTTGTATTGCAAGCTCAGGAAACAGTAATTACTGGAAAAATTACCGATGCCAATACCAACGAGCCCATTCCTTTTGCCAATGTTTATTTTAAAGGAACCACCAAAGGCACAACTACTGATTTTGATGGTAATTACACAACAAAAACTACAAATCCACCAGATTCTCTTGTAGCCAGAGTGCTTGGATATTTTACAAAGACAAAAAAAATTAAAAAACACCAAACCCAAACTTTAGATTTTCAACTTACACCAAACTCTTTTAGCCTTAACGAAGTAATGATTGAAGCCGGCGAAAATCCATCATGGCGAATATTGCGTGAAGTATGGAAACGAAAAGATGCTTATAACATGGCAAACCTCAACGCATTGCAGTATGAAAGTTATGTAAATGTTGACATTTCGATAGATAATATTTCCGAAAAGTTCAGAAACAATAGAACAATGAGACCTTTTACAGCCATTTTCGACAGTTTACAAAAACATGCGGGCGAAGATGGAAAAGTTGTATTGCCATTCTTAGTATCAGAGTCAATTGCAGACGTTTACACATTAGGAAATCCTATTCAGTACAAAGAAGTAATCAAAGCAAACAAACTCTCAGGCTTACTTATTGATAACCCTGAATTGTTTGCACAATTTTTAGGTTCTTCGTTTCAAAAATATAATTTTTATGATAATTGGCTGAAAATTTTCAACAGAAGTTTTATATCACCCATAGCACGCGGAGCATTAGGTTTTTATGAAGTTTATATAATGGACACCGTAATGATTGACGGGCAAAGTTGTTTCGAGCTAAAAGTAAAGGCGAAACGTAAAGAAGATTTAGCTTTTACCGGCAAAATGTGGATAACAGATTCTACTTATGCACTTAAACGAATTTCTGTTGAAATAGGTAAAGGAGCCAACCTTAATTTTATTGAAAGATATACTATCCAACAAGATTATATTCAAACAGATGCTGGTGCTTATGTTCCTGCAAGAACAAGAGTTTTGGTTGATGTTACAGAATTTACCGAAAACTCTGTGGGTTTAATTATGAAATTCAATATCAACAATAAAAACTATATAACAAATAAACCAAAAGAATCTAAATTTTACACTTATAATCTTGAAATTGAACAAAATTCAATGGATTATGATGATAAGTATTGGAAAAAAGAAAGATTAGAAAGAGCAAATGATTCCACTGTAATGGAAAGAGCCTATGCAGCCATCGATACCATTAGAGAATCGCCACGAATCAAGTTTTGGCGTGTATTTATCAATACAGCTTGGGAAGGTTACTATAAAGTTGGATTTTTTGACGTAGGACACTGGATTACACTTTATGGACACAACAAAAACGAAGGTAGTCGTTTTCAATTAAATCTTCGCACCAATCCCGATTTTAGTAAATATTGGATACTACAAACTCACGCAGCTTATGGTACTTATGACCAAAAATGGAAATATAATTTTCAGGTTGAGCATTTTTTATCGCGTAGAACATGGACTAAAATTGGTATAAAACGTAGTTTTGATGTTGAACGTTTAGGAATTGATCCTGGTTTCCTTGAAGAGCATATTTTTCTGAACATTATGTTTTCTTTATCTTCACAATTGGGATATTTAGATAAAACAAGCCTTAATTACACCAACCGTTTATGGTTTGAAACCGATTTAGGAAAAGGGCTTAATCATAAAATTACACTCGAAACCAAAGATTTTAACCCACAAGGCGATTTTATTTTTGGCTATTATAAACCTGATGGGTCTGTTTCTTCTTCTTATAAATTAACTACAATGAGTTATAGCGTTCGCTATGCTCCACGCAATATTTGGTTGATTAAAGATAATTACCGTATCGGAATAGAAGCAAAACAAGGAAATGTATGGACTTTTAAATACACATTAGGCTTGAAAGACGTATTGGGTGGCGATTTTAACTTTCATAAATTCTCTTTAAATCTTGGACGTAAATGGAAATTGGGTGCTTTCGGGCAACTAAATTATTCTATCACGGGAACTAAAGTAATTGGTAAAGTACCATATACGTTAGGTGCTATATTTCAAGGCAACGAAACATTTTTTGAAAGCGAAAGAAGCTACAATATGATGAATTATGTTGAATTTGCTGCCGACCAAGCTGTAGAGGGTATGATTATGCACCATTTTCAAGGTTTATTTTTTAACAGAATTCCTTTATTTAAACGCTTAAAACTACGCGAAGTGGTTGGAGCTAATTTCGTATTTTCGTCATTAGATAAGAAAAATTATTTTAGAGATGCTGATAATCCAAATGGTTTAATGCCATTTACATATAACAGCAAGCCATTAACTCATTTTACGGTAATGGATTTCAAAAAACCTTACATAGAAGCTTTTTGGGGTATCGAGAACTTATTTAAACTTATCAGAATTACGGCTTATCACCGTTTAACATATCTTGACGAACCAAATGTTCCGCATTTGTTTGGTATTAAAGGACTTTATATTAAAGGCTCTTTCTTCCTTACATTATAAAAATAAAAGCTTGCCAATAATTATTGGCAAGCTTTTTTAAATTTATTGAATAAATCTTCTTAATCTACTACAATTACAAGATATTTTGATGCTCTCCAAAATTCTTTAGGATTTGTAATCACTAATTTTTCAACTTTCTTATCAGCTCCTTCTAATGTATAGCTTGATGTTGGGTGCGAAGATAATAACTTAGCTTTTTTAGCATTAATAGCAATCGTAGTAACTTTGGTAATATCAATCTTTTTAAAATATTCAATATTAAAATCTTGTTGTAATTTTTGACTTCTACCAATACCAATAAAACCGCCACTTTTTGCAATTATTTTATTGTCGATTAGCTCTTTATTGGTTCCCAATGCATACCAAGCCGTATTCATTTCTTCTACTTTTTGAGCATACGCTTCGTCCTTATGCCTATTCGACCTTTTTAAGGTATCAACAGAAGCATTAAGGGTTTCTACCGTAAAATTCATTTCAACCAATTGCTTTTTTAATTGTTCAATTTCAACATCTTTTTCTTGCAATTGCTTTTCGTAACGTGCCAACATTTCTTCTAATTTCTTGATTTTAACGTTAGAATTTTTGATTTTCTTTTTCAACGCAGCAATGGCTTGTTTGTTTTTTTCCATTAAATCGTTAATTACCTGAATATCATCATTAATACGTTGACGAGCATCTTGTTTTATTTCATTATTTTGGCTTGCATTTACCGAAATTACACCTTCTTTGGCTTTTATTTGCGATAAATTACCCTCAATTTGGTCGAAAGAGCCAAAAAAGTCATTAATAACAGAATCCTTTGCATTGGTTTCTGCCAAAAGTTGTTGGTTTTCTAATTTTAATTTTTCGATTTCCTTTTTGTTACAAGCTACAAATAGCAAAATTACCGGAATTAAATAAATAAGTTTTTTCATACAATTTGGTTTTAAAGTTTTTACAAAAGTATTACATTTTAAATGTTAATTCAATAAATTATTTGAAATATTCTAATAAATTA
>CAYTJB010000084.1:0-6484 GCA_964437995.1 uncultured Bacteroides sp.
CGCCAAATATTACCTGCTCCACTCGCTGTATTCGTCATTAAACATAAGCCTATTGTATCAGTTGTTTGAATATTTAGTTGCAGTTTGGCAAAAGGTATTTTCATTTCAATAGTATCAGGGAATAAACTCATTGAAAAATTTGGCATACCAATCCAATCTGTTTGGGTAACTACACAATTAGCGTAGTTGTCAGGTGCTCCAATAGAGCTACAATCGGTATAAGAAACATGGAACCATTGGTCGTCAGTTTGCCAAGCATTGCCTTTATTATAATTAGGGTCAAAGGCTACTTCTGGAAACATTGAGTAAGTGCCACTATAAGAAGCTATAGGCCCATAAAACACAAAGTAAAAAGCCGTATTATCACGTTTAAATTTAACGTTTACCGAACGACCATCAAGTAAATTTACGGATGCAGTATCAGCATCAGACCATTCCTGATAATTATAATGTCCATCAATTAAAGGAGTACTTTTAGCCTGTAAAGTACGAACAGGTTGTGCAATGGTGTATTGCACAAACGCCAACAATATACCTAAAAATGTTAAATGTAAATGTTTTTTCATTTTCATATTTTTTTAATTAATATATGGAATAAAAGTAAATAGAAAAAGTAATAAAAAAAATAAAAAATCAGTTTACGGTAGCAAAAAATCAGTTTACGGTAAAATTATAAAAAAACCCGCAAATAAAATTTACGGGTTCATACATTAATCCACTTAATAAAAAAGCCCAAAAGTTATTAACTGTATTATCTTTTGATAAACTTAATTGTTTTTGAGTTATCCTCTGTTTTTAATTGTATAAAATAAATTCCTGAATTTAAGTTTGCAATATTTATTTTTGAAGTATTATTTTCTAATTTCCCTGTTTTAATAGATTGCCCCATGATATTAAAAATTGAAAAGTCAAGTTTTTCATTAGCAATACCTTCTATAACTATATAATCAGTTGTGGGATTAGGATATGTAATAATACCAAAATTATTACTCTGTGTTTCATTTATATTAGTATAATTTTCATTGAATTTGTCATGCATTACATGATAAACAAAATCTTTTGCCTCATCAGTTTTCATGTAAAAAAGAGGAAAACTAAGCATTATTACATTCTTAACAGCTCCATTATTTTCAATTGCCACAGCTTTGTTTTTAAAACATCCTTGTGCTGTAATGCTGTCATATTTTGAATCGTATAAATATAGAATATTGCCATTTTGAGACGGAGAAAATACTTCAATACTCCGCAAATGATTATTATTTAGCCCATAAAGTTTTAGAGAGTCAACATATAATGAATCTAAACCGAATAAGAGAGGTTTAGCGCCACAAAATCTCGTAGAAGTATTATTACTAATACCGGCAATATTTACACAATCATAAAAGAAAGAACCCTTTTTAAAGTCAGATGGATAAAATGTTTCAGATGGTTTATACAAAGTGAAAAGAATGTGTCCTCCCAAATTTAAATAATTCCTTAACAAATCTGTGTGATTCTTTAAAATTGAAAGTGGACACCAGTTATCATCATTCATATGCCATAAAATCGAAGAATATTGACCTATCGTACTTAGTGTAATTTTATTTACTGAAGTAGCATCATACTGCGAATGAATAAATCCATCACAAATTTGGCTGTAAAAATCATCCACTTCTTGTTCAGATGGGCTAAATATACCTCCTCTCGAATCCCTTACTATTAAAATTCCATTTGCGAGCGTAACAAATCCGGGTGCATCAGATTTTTCAATAATTACAGATTCTATACCTTTGTTATTAATTGCAGTAACACCAATGTAATAGATAGTATCTGTCAATAAATTATTAAAAGTAAAAGAAGTATCAGTAGTAAAGAAAACAGTATCATAAGTAGCAGAGTTCCTTCCTATATATACTTTATACCCTGCCAAATCATTTTCAGTGCTTGCTTTCCACGAAGGTTGCAATGTATGTCCATCAGCGGGATTAATTATAAAATAGTTTTTAATACCTAATGGTATTTCTGATGCTTTAATCAACATGCCTGCTGAAACTTTTGTAATTTCTGCGCAATAAGACATATTGCAATTCTGCCAAATATCAGTATTTGTATGATAATTTGGAGAAATTTCATTTTCCACCAAATATAGTGCAGGAATACCTGCCCTTGCAAATGGAAGGTTATCAGCCCCATAGCTTATGCTCTGCAAATTATTAATAGGAGCCAGAGAGGTGAAATTTTGACATATATCATTGGCAAGTTGAACAGTCCATCCTGATGTAATATGATAGTTTACCTTTAGTTTCCAGTTAGTACTATCAGTGTTTGTAGTGTTTGCAATCATATCATTCGTAATAAAGAAGCCAATATTTTCATTATTATCTAATGCATCATTTAAGTAATGTTGACTGCCTCCATACACATCAGAATATGCCCTAAGTTCCTCAGCAGCAAATGCAACAAATTTAATCGTAGATTCAGGAATATATCCCATTTTTTTCATTACTCTTGCTATTTCAATAGCTGCTGCAATACCAGATGCGTCATCATCGGCACCGGGAGCATAGTTCATTGGGTCAACATCGGTTATATCATCATAATGTCCACCAACAATATAAACATTATTCGGGTTTATATTTCCCGTATAGGTTGCAATTACGTTATATTGCATAGTAGTATCAATGCGATTGGGTAAAGTTGTAACCATGATAAAGGAATCTAATACTGTATTGGTATATCCCAACGAAATAAATTTATTTTGAAGATATAAGGCAACATCCTTACGATTAGGTGCCAGCATATATCTTGTTCCAAAATTCTGTAATTGTTGTATAGTGCTTCTTATACTATCTTCGTTTATTTCAGCAATACATAAATTAATAAGAGAATCAATGGAATTACTTTTAATACTTTTCCCTTTTAAAATCTCTTTTGAGTAATTGTCATCAGCAAAGGAATTTTGCGAAAAAGTATGCATTACCATTCCGATAATCAATATCATAAAAAGAGTAATTTTTTTCATTTTCTTTATCTTTTAAATTAATAATGGCATAAAAGTAATACAAAAAAGTAATACAAAAATAATAATCAGTTTACGGTAGCAAAAAATCAGTTTACGGTAAAATTATAAAAAAACCCGCAAATAAAATTTACGGGTTCATACATTAATCCACTTAATAAAAAAGCCCAAAAGTTATTAACTGCATTATCTTTTGATAAACTTAATCGTTTTTGAGTTATCCTCTGTTTTTAATTGTATAAAATAAATTCCAGAATTTAAGTTTGTAATATTTATTTTTGACGTGTTATTTTCTAATTTTCCTGTTTTAACAGATTGTCCCATGATATTATAAATTAAAAAATTAAGTTTTTTATAAGCAATACCTTCTATAACTAAATAATCGGAAGCAGGATTTGGGTACACATTAAACTTTATATCTTCTTTTTCGGCAATACTTACGTAAGATTGAAAAATAGTAGGAGAATTTATAAAAAGATCTCTTATATAATCTATTCTTTGTTTTAACACATCCACTGAAGAAGAAGAAGAATTGTAAGATTTAGCAGTAGTATAAACAATATCTACATATTGTGTACATAAAGGTGTAATAGTAAACGGTCCCATTGAAGCTTCTCCTCTTCTATCACCCGGAGGATTACTTGTATTTTCTTCTGTCCAAGGTGCACCAGGAACAACAATACCTGCAGTTCCAAGAAATAAGGAATCAGAGTTGCCAGGAAACATAAAATCACATTGGACACCTGGAAAATTAATACCGTTCCCACCATAAGTTATTGGCTGGTTATTTCTCCATACTCCTCTTAAATAATTATAATAATCCCAAGCTGTATTAGGTTCTCCATTTATGCCTGTGTTGCTATTGTTATAATACACAAATCGTCTCATTCCAAAACGTTCGTCGTCAACTATTCCGTTTTCAAAGTTTACACCATTTATACTTCCAACAGTAGGATGTCCTGAAACTAATTTAGGGTTATCAAGCGAATCCGGATCCATAGTGGGTCCACCTAAAATGGTAACACCTTGGGCTGGAGGATAATTTCCATAAATTGAATCAAATGGTATTCCGTTGTATCCATAATAAGTAGAGCGTTTAACATCACAGGCAATATAATCATCTGAAGCATACCCAATATCAAAATCTGTAAAAACACCTAAATATGAATTATTGAGCCTATATGTTGAGCGATTAATGACTTTATATTTATAAAATATAGCATTGTGCAAAGCAGAATCAGATGGATTGTTAAAAGCATACGCAAAAACGTGAATTTCAGCACCAATAGTAGCACTCATGGTTTCTGTATGCTGTTTTTTATCGTTGATAATAAAAAACAAACATTGATCTCCATAAATTTTAGGATAATCGCCTGAAAGAGGCTCGTACGTGCCATTATTATTTATATCTACAAAAGGAGCTAATTGATAGCTTTGCAGTAAAGTGGTATCGCCATGAGCGGGCCAATTAAGCACAAAAGCAGGCGGATTTGATGGATAAGCAGTGCTATTCAAATAATTTACTAAATCCTGTTTATTAATTTTCCACACTTTATCCCATGCTGCTGCAATAGTGGAATCTGTATCAGCAGTACCATTGGTTGTTAAAGGTCCCGTCCAAAAGTCAGTACCATTTTGATTGTATCTTTCTGCAGCGAGTTTGAGATTACCATTTGTATCCAATCCACCCAACCACAAAGAACTACAAAATATGGTGTTTTTACCACTTCCATTTGGATATTGATAAATAGGAGAAGGAGTATTTGGTTCCCAAAATTGTACGCCTCCAGCTCTAACTAAAGCTTTAATATTGTTAATTGAAAGTGTATCGCTGTGAGGTGTTTGCGAAAAAGCATGTATTACCATTCCGATAATCAATACCATTAAAAGCGTAATTTTTCTCATCGTTTCAAATTTTTAGTTAATAATGGCATAAAAGTAATACAAAAAAATAAAGCAAAAATAATAATCAGTTTACGGTAGTAAAAAATCAGTTTACGGTAAAAAAAAGAGGCTGAACAATTAAATTCAGCCTCTTTTTACTATATATTTCTTTGGATTAGAAAACAATCAAACCTTTTTGTTCTGCATCTTTCAAACAAGCAGAGATGCCTTTTTTGCTAATCGTTCTGATAGCATTTGCAGATACTTTTAATGTAATCCAACATTCTTCTTCTGGAATGTAAAATTTCTTGGTTTGAAGATTTGGATAAAATCTTCTTTTACTTTTTATATTTGAGTGAGATACTTTGTTTCCAGTAATCACTTTTTTCCCTGTAATATCGCAAATTTTAGACATTTTTATACGTTTTTTTAATGACTCATTTCAAAAATGGAGTGCAAAAGTACAAAATTATTTTTTAACTACAACTTTTTTTCATAAAAAAACACTGAATTTTTCAACATTCTTGTATAATAACTTTTCTAAGCATCGCCAATGCACTGAGAGCAGCTTTTCTAATGTTTCGTCCACGATCATCGCCATGTAGAAATTTATCTGCAATTACGCCATTGTCGCTTGCTACAGCTATCCATATTGTACCAACAGGTTTATCTTCCGAACCACCATCTGGTCCTGCAATACCCGAAACCGCTATGGCATAATCGGTTTGTGAAAGATTCTTAACACCAATTGCCATTTCTGTAACCGTTTGCTTACTCACTGCTCCATATTTTTCAAGCGTTTCGGAGCTAACGCCTAATATTTTCATCTTAACTTCATTAGAATAAGCAATAATACTTCCTTTGTAATATGCAGAGCTTCCTGATATAAAAGTAATTAAATGAGATAAATAACCACCCGTACAACTTTCGGCTGTGGCAACAGTTTTATTATTAGCAACTAACAATTTTCCAACAACTTCTTCCAACGTATCATTATCATATCCAAAAATTAAATCAGGGATAATTTTTTTTAACTTTTCAATTTCAGAAAGAACTAAGGCTTTCAATAAGTTCTCGTTATCTCCTTTTACACTCAATCGCAATCTAATTAGCCCTGGCTGTGGCAAATAGGCTAATTTAACATTTTTGGGCAATTGATTTTCCCAATCTTTGATTAAATCAGCCAAAAATGATTCTCCTACTCCTTGAATATGAATGGTTTTGTGATAAATTACTTCGTTGTTCAAAGTTTTTAATTTTGGGATAACGAAATCTGTAATCATTGATTTCATTTCAAAAGGAACACCCGGCATCGAAATTAATATTTTCCCATTATTTTCAAACCACATTCCCGATGCTGTACCATTATTATTTGGAATTACTTTGCATTTATAAGGCACTTCGGCTTGTTGACGATTTAATTCTGTTACTTTAAAACCTCTTTGTGCAAACAACTTTTCAATTCGTTGATAGGTTGATTCATCAAAAATCAATTGACAATCAAAATATTCGCAAAGTGTAAACTTTGTAATATCATCGTTGGTAGGACCTAAACCGCCTGTCATTAATACAATATCAGCATTTTTAAAAGCATTATCAATG
>CAYTJB010000084.1:6494-11402 GCA_964437995.1 uncultured Bacteroides sp.
ATGCTTTATAGCTTCTTTTTGATCGGAAATTACTGTTATTTGTACAACATCTATTCCTATCAAATTCAATTGCATTGCCATCCACGAAGAATTGGTGTTAACTACTTGTCCTATCAATAGCTCATCGCCAATACTTATTATTTCTGCTTTCATTATTTTTGTTTTTCTTCAATAAGTTTTTTGTTGATAATTTCTTCTTTATTCGCGTTAATTTGTGTAATTTGCGGATTATTTTTCTTTTTGCCTGCCAATTTCCACTAAAAACCTTTTGATTGAATAATTCCAATCTCTTTTGGGGCAATTGACATTACAGGAATATCAGAATATCTAATAATATCTTGTGCTTCGGAATCTATAAAATAATCTACAAAACCTACTTCTTTTTGGGTCATAATCATAATTAAATCAATATCTCCTTGATTTTGAGCATATTTTAGAATTATTGGCACTAAAGTTTTTTCCGTTTGCGTACTTTCAATAATTTCCGAAAAACAGCGTATATTCCTTTCTGTGATGTAGTTGTGTACTTGGTTTAATTGTGCACTTAATCTATTTTTAACTTCATTATTGCTTTTCGACCACAAAGCAGAAACAACTTTTATAGATGCCCCGAAATACTTAGCCATTTCAATAGCTCTGGTAACCTTTTGGCGGGTTTCGATACTTAAATCGAGTGGAAGTAAAATACTTCTACATCCTTTTTCGTGATGTAAGCCATTGATAGTAATTACTGGGCATTTAGCCCATCTTACAACTCTATGTGTATTGGCTCCAATTGATTTTTTTATTTCGGCTTCACTGTTAGTTCCCATCATAATTAGTTGCGAATCAATCATTTCAGCAACTTCCACTATTTTTGATGATACTTTCCCTTTAGCTATCATATTTTTTATACTTATTCCTGATAAAGAATTGTACTGTGAAGCTATTTCGTCCAATTTAAGTTGTATGGTTTCCAATACTTTGTCTTCGCCATGAGAATCAGAAAAAAGTTTTGAAAAAATACCAGTTTCCTCATGAACATACAACAACATTATGTCATTTTTAAGTAATTTTGCCACATTTGTAGCCTGTCCCAAGGCAATTAATGACTTTTGATTAAAATCAATAGGTACTAAAATATTTTTTTTCTCATTCATATATTTTAATTTTATTTATTTGTATAAGATAATTTCTTAATTTTGAAAAACTAAACAAATGTACTAAATAAATTGTTTCAACAATGACAAAAATAAAAGATTCTGAATTGATAATCAGTCCTGACGGAACGATATATCACCTTAGGCTACATCCTGAAAATTTAGCAGAAAACATTATAGTTGTGGGGGACCCTGGTCGTGTACCCGAAATTTCTGCACTTTTCGATAAAATAGAATTCAAGGTACTTAACCGAGAATTGTGTACACATACGGGCTATTTCAACAACAAAAGAATTAGTGTTGTTTCTACTGGTATGGGTCCCGATAACATTGATATTGTGATGAATGAATTGGATGCTTTGGTAAATGTAGATTTAGTAAAACGCGAACCAAAAGACAAGCATACTACATTAAACATTGTTAGACTTGGAACTTCCGGTGCTTTACAAGGCGATTTACCGGTTGATACTTTTTTAATGTCAGAATATGGCTTGGGTTTAGATGGAATGTTACATTTTTACGAAGCAGCAAAAAATGTTTGTGATAAAGACATGGCGGAAGCATTTGTAAAACATAGCCAATGGGGTAATAATTTACCTACACCTTACTTTGTGAAAGCATCGCAAAAAATGATGGATAAAATAGGTGCAGGCTTCAACAAAGGAATTACGGCAACAGCACCAGGGTTTTACGGGCCACAAGGCAGAAAGATAAGATTAGACTTAGCCTATCCTGATATCAACGACCAATTGGAAACTTTCCGTTATAATGGTCATAGAATCTGCAATTTGGAAATGGAAACTTCTGCTTTATTTGGTTTAGGTGCTATGCTCGGACACGAAACGCTTACTGTTTGTGTATTGATTGCCAATAGGGTATCCAAACAATTTAGCATGGATTATAAAAAACCAGTCAGAAAATTGGTTGAAACAGTGTTGGAAAGAATATAAAATTATTTTGGTAGGTAGGCTAAAATTGTAAGTAAGCTTATGCTAGAGAGGATTGGAGATTTTTTTATAGTGATTATTCAAGATTTATGAATTAAACCCAACCATTAGTGTCCACTTAAATCAAACTGATTGACAGTTGATTATAATTTAGTTCTTTGACATCTTTGTAATCTATATTTGTAAACAGCTCTTTTACAGGAGCTTTGTCAAGCAGAGATATACCTAACACTTGTAATATTTCGTAGATTGAACGGTCAATTCTGAGGTCAAATCTCACAATTGCTACTAAACAATAACGCAATAATTGCTGAATAAATTTGTATTCGTACAGCATTTTCTGAAGTTCCCCAAAAGGATGGCATCTTCCAACAAAAGAAGAATGGGAAGAACTATTTAATATACTTGGTGGTACAAATATTGCAGGAGGAGAATTAAAAGAAAAAGGCATAAATCATTGGAATAATCCAAATACATGGGCTGCTAATTCTGTTACATTTTCTGCAATAGCAAGTGGTTTTCGTGGCAGTGATGGAGTTTTTTATGCCATTGGAGAACATGGAGCATAATGGGGACTGCTAATAATTCTCAAGACCCATATTGTGTGTGTAATATAAGACCTCTGTAAATGTTATGTCAGAAGTAAGTCTTACTGATAAATTATCAGGAATTTTTTGCAGTTCGATATATAAAAAATTAATTGCTATATTTGTCCACATATTTAAGAAATAAAAAAAACATTATGAAATATCCATGAGCAATAAATAGCACACCAACCGAGAATAATTAAGAATGCAGATAACCGCTTAGCGGTTTTTAATGAAACTTGTTAATTATAAATTCTTAAGTTTTTAACCGCTTAGCAGTTTTCTTATACTATTAAATATCAATAAATTAATAAATTTTAAACAGATGAAAAACATTATGAAAAACAAATCTTTATTTAAAATCCAAACCATTATTTTAATTGCATTAATGAGTTTGATGTCAGCATTCAGTTTTGGGCAAAATCGTTCAATTGACTCAACTTCGGTGGAATTCAAAATAATTTCTGCTGTGCAAAAAGGCGATACCGTTGCTTTTGATAATCTGCTAAAAAGTAACCCATTATTAATTAATGTAAAAGAACTTAGCAGAGATGAATCATTATTACTCGTAGCTGCAAGAAATAATCAGTTTGACATGTTAGTAAAACTAATAAAAAAAGGCTTGGATGTAAATGCTAAAAATAAGATTGGAAATTCTGCTTTGCATTTAGCAGCTTATAATGGTTCATATTCAATGGCGGATTATTTATTAAAAAATGGTGCAAATTATTTAGCCAAAAACAATCGTGGCAGAACATCTTTAGAATATGTATCTTATGGCAGAAATCATCGAGTTTTTGAGCTATTTCTTGAAAAAGATAAGGATATACTCAATAATAAATCTGTTGAAGGTGCAAATTTATTGTTTTGGGCTGCAAATGCTGGCGATACTGCTGGATTTACATATTTGTTAAACAAAGGTTTAGACGCAAAATTAGAAGATAATAATGGGTCTAATTTTATGCATTGGGCTTTCACAGGTGGAGACAAAAATATGTTAGCATATTTAAAAAATAAAGGTTATAACCTTTATCAAATGTCATCAAGAGGATTTTCTACAATTTCAGCAGCAATGTATTGGAAAACAAAAAGCTCAATAGAATTTCTACTCGAAAATGGAGTAGAAATAAATCAAACATTTCCTCCCGAAAATAGAACATTATTTGCCGAAGCATGTCTTGCTAATGCAATGGATATTGCATATTATTTAGTTGAAAAAGGAGCTAATATTGATATTGAAGACATGAACCATTTTACTCCTTTATGTTGGTCGATAAATAACAAGAATTATGAATTAATGAACTATTTAATTAAAAAAGGAGCCGATGTAAATCATAAAACAATTGGTGGCAGAACACCACTTTTTATTGCAATTGATAGAGACAGCATTGATGTTATAAAAAAACTTGTTGATGCAGGTGCTAATATTCACGTAACTGATACTACAGGAATGACTCCATTGCATAAAGCAACTATTAATGGCAATGCGCAAAATGCTCAATTTTTAATTAGTAAAGGTATTAATATTGAAATAAAAGATGAGAATGAAATGACTGCCTTGCATTATGCAGCAATATATGGTCGCCTCGAAATCGCTAACGAACTTATTAAAAAAGGAGCTAAAATAAACTCATTAGACAAGCAAAAACATGATCCTATTTATTATAGTACTTTTTATGGGAATGAAAGCATAACCCAATTATTATTGAAATCGGGAGCAAAAAAACCTGTTGTTAAAACGAACTTACAACCTTTAACTAAGAATTTGAAAGATGGAGAAGCAGTAATTCATTATTTAAACCATAGTGGTTATGCAATCGAGACTTCAAAACACGTACTTGTGTTTGATTATTTTCATTTTTATCCTGCACCAGATAAACTTTCTTTGTTAAATGGAAGAATAAATCCCGATGAGTTGAAAGGTAAAAAAATTATTGTTTTTGTAAGCCACGAACATGGCGATCATTATGACACTACAATCTGGAATTGGAATAAAAATAATTTAGATATTAGTTATGTAATGGGCTTTAAACCTAATACTCAAAACAAATATGAATATATTGAGTCACGTCAAGAAAAAATTATTGACGGAGTAAAAATTAATGCCATAAAATCAACTGATGCAGGTGTAGGATTTTTTGTTGAGGATGATGGAATAGTTGTTTATCACCCTGGTGATAACGTAAATAAATCAAGAGAATTAGCTTCAGATTTTAAAAACGAAATAGATTATTT
>CAYTJB010000085.1:0-795 GCA_964437995.1 uncultured Bacteroides sp.
AGCATTGCCGTTTGTCAGGACTATACATCCAAATATGGAGGTAAAGGATGATTTTGTCAGACCTATATACGAGTTGGCGGTAATGCTAAAAACACGCAGATACATGATATTTTTTAGACGAAAAAATAAAAACCCTGATTCCAAAATGACAAAATTCAAAGATTTTGTTTTCACATCATATC
This sequence comes from uncultured Bacteroides sp., assembly GCA_964437995.1. Lineage (GTDB taxonomy): Bacteria > Bacteroidota > Bacteroidia > Bacteroidales > JACABE01 > JACABE01. The sequence goes on from CAYTJB010000085.1 coordinate 183, forward strand.
TTAGTCCTTGGTATTTCAAAGACAACACACCATCCCTTGGACAGAGTCTAAATTGGAAGCATTTTAGCGACACAGGGATGATTAAATTATTGGACAATAAAGATTGTTTAGGTTTAATTGATATGTACTGCTATTTGAAACCAATAAATAATGAGTATTTTCTGATATGGATTCGTGGAACGACAAAAATTGAATTATATAAAATTCAGGATTTACAGCCGATTCAAAAGGAGAATGATATAATTAAGAATCTTAAAGACAACAAACAAAAGTATTATTTCAATTGTGCACCAATAGATAAGATTGAATTTTTCATTGACTTATACCAAACTGAATTGACTTATAATTTTCCTGATACGTTTAAAAATATAGACGAAATAATCCAAGTTAATGATATTAATGGCATGTATCGTGATTTTAAAGATGGCATGCATAACACAGCAATTGTAGTTCTTCAACCTAAAAGTAGTAAGATAATTTTATATCCTCAGGATTGGTTTAACCGCGATGAGACTATTGACTTCGGTTATCAATGGATAACAAGAGCTGATAGGAATTCCAAGACTGGTAAAATTCACATACAAGGCATTAGGATTGATGAATATGTTTTAGA
>CAYTJB010000085.1:805-11350 GCA_964437995.1 uncultured Bacteroides sp.
AATAGACAGATTGAAGAATAAGCACATACCGCCAACACAGTATATACTCCATAGGGGTTTCAGAGGTATGCCAAGCGCATCACTCGCTGGCAAGGTTCTTATCGGTGGAAAGGAAAGCGTCCACGAAATCCCCTACGTAGCATATACTCAACGTTAGCGTTCAGTGGAAAAAAACAACATGCAATAGTGAAGCATCAATTAATCTTTATTACGACACTTCTGATATTTGCTACGACAGCATCAGGACAACAGCTTAAAGACACTGTGGTTGACATTGACAATAATGTTTACCATACAGTAAAAATTGGGACACAGACATGGATGGCAGAGAATTTAGCAGTTACACATTATCGTAATGGAGACAATATAATCAACGTGACAGATTCTGCACAATGGAGCCGACTAAAGACAGGCGCATACTGCAATTATAATAATGATACAAACATTGCAAAGAAATATGGCTTACTTTACAATTGGTATGCGGTTACTGACATAAGAAATATTGCGCCAAAAGGATGGCATGTGCCGACTGATGATGAATGGGAAAAACTGACTGACTATTTGGGAGGTGAAAATGAAGCAGGATACAAACTGAAAGAACAAGACACAAACCATTGGAAAAGTCCTAATGATAGTTCAACAAATGAAACTGGCTTTACTGCTCTTCCTGGTGGTTATCGTTATCATAATGGTTCTTTTGGCTTTATTGGAGTGTATGGAGCTTATTGGGGTTCTAACGAATACGATTTTATAGAAGGATGGAGTTTAGGTATGACTTATAGTGATAGAACTGCAATCATTTTAAGCGGTACGAAAACAAATGGTTTAACAGTACGTTGCATAAAGGATTAATTGATTTGACAAAATAAAAGATAGACAATATTAAAAACCACCGAAACGCTAACAAAGGCTTGCTATCATTACCAATAAACATAAAAAACTCAACACCACTGAAAATGACTAATCACACTAATTTATTCCACACTGCTTTACATAACGCCGATGTAGCGTTACTTAAAATCATTCCCAAAAGCGATTTACACAACCATGCACCTTTGGGAAGTCGCTTGAGTGATTTTGAAAAAGCGATTGCCAAAAAAATTGAGAAACCACCTTCAAAGCTAAAAAGCATTGCCGAAATGGATGATTATATTGTCTGTAATTTACGTGAACATATCGTTAGTTTAAAAGGCTTAGAAACATCAATGCGGCTTGCTTTTCGACAAGCTAAAAGCGATAATATTCAAAAATTAGAAATGAGTGTTGATTGTTTGTTCGCAGCTTTGTTTGCTGATAAAGAAATTGGTCTGATTAATCTATTGCAACACATACATCAAGAAGAAGTTCCTGAAATACAATATAATCCTGAAATTGGGCTAAGTAGAAATGCAGAAATTGCAGATGTTGAACAATGGATTTATCCTTGTATCGAAAGTGGATTTTTTAAATCTATTGACCTTTATGGTGATGAACTTTTAAGAGATGCAAAACACTACGTTCCTATTTATAAAATAGCACAAAAACACCATTTAAAGCTTAAATCGCATGCCGGTGAGTTTGGTAATGCTGAATCGGTAAGATATACCGTTGAAACATTAGAGTTAAATGAGGTTCAGCATGGAATAACAGCTGCTCAATCTGCTGATGTGATGAAATGGCTAAGAAATAACAATATTCGTTTAAATGTTTGCCCTACCAGCAATGTAATACTTGGCAGGGTCAAAAATATAGAAACACATCCAGCCCGCAAATTAGCTGATAATGGTATAGTTATCACCATTAATTCAGATGATATTATGATATTTAACCAATCTGTATCGGAAGAATACCTTAATTTATTTCAAGCTGGCGTATTTTCTGCCAATGAGTTGAATATTATCAGAGAAAATGGATTAAGATAAATTTGCAATCTCAAAATGATTTTTCTAAAAAAGTAATAGTATTATTTTTCGCAAAAATCTTACTTTTACCAATTCATTTTCTAAAACCATCAAACCTTGAAAAATATATTTCTAACAGCATTTCTATTTTGCTTTTTTGCATCAATAGCTCAAGAAAAACACTTTATCAATGATGAAGCGTATCGCAAACAAACAAACGCTATGTTTGCAAAGCAAAAACAATTGATTACCAAAAACAATAGTGCTTTGTTTGATGTTTTTAATCAATCCCTTACCATAGAAGAACGTGAAGCCTTGATTTTCTTGTATGCTTATATGCCTTTAAGCGATTTGGCTGATTATCAAGGCAATTTTTTCTTACAACAAGTACAAATGAGTTTAGAAGCACGCAATACATTTTCGTGGGGAAAAACCATACCTGAGCTCGTTTTTAGGCATTTTGTATTGCCTTGCCGTGTTAATAACGAAAATATGGATACTGCACGAACAGTATTTTATAATGAATTAAAAGATAGAATTAAAAACATGAGCATGAAAGATGCTGCATTGGAAGTAAATCATTGGTGTCATGAGAAAGTGGCTTATCAGGGTTGTGATGCGCGTACAAGTGCTCCGCTTGCTACCGTTAAGAATGCATTAGGGCGATGTGGTGAAGAATCTACATTTACAGTTGCGGCATTGAGAGCAGTAAGTATTCCTGCCCGTCAATGTTATACACCCCGTTGGGCACATAGCGACGATAATCATGCTTGGGTTGAAGTTTGGGTTGATGGAAAGTGGCATTTTTTAGGAGCCTGCGAACCTGAACCCGATTTGGATTTGGGTTGGTTTGCAGCACCTTCCAAACGTTGCATGATGGTAAATACTACCGTTTTCGGATACTATTTGGGCGAAGAAGAAGTACTTCAAAAAAACGAACGATTTACAAAAATTAATTTATTAGCCAATTATGCTCCAGTTAAAACTATTTATGCAAAAATAAAGAATACCGCCAATCAAGCTGTTGATAGTGCAAAGGTAGAGTTTCAATTGTACAATTATGCCGAATTTTACCCGATTGCAATAAAAACAACCGATAAAAACGGCTTGGCATCTCTAAAAACTGGATATGGCGATTTATTAATATGGGCAAATAAAGGAGATGTATATGGTTTTGAAAAACTTACTGTTGAAAATAAAGATACCGTAACCATAATTTTAGATAAAAAAGCAGGCAATAACTATGTTTTAGACATGGACATTACACCACCTATTCCTCGCGAAATTGAAGTGCAAGTGAGTGAAAAAGCCCGCGAAATCAACGATAATAGGTTGAAATACGAAGATAGTTTGCGAAAAGCCTATGAAAATACTTTTATTGATAGCATTTTGGCTGTAACTATTGCAAAAACTAATAATTTAGATTTAGAAAAAACAAAAATACTTTTGCAAAAAAGCAGGGGGAATTGGAATGAAATAAAAAACTTTATCAATCAAACAAAACCTGAATATAAAAAATATTGTTTGCCATTATTAGAAGCTATTTCCGAAAAAGATTTACATGATGTTACCGTTAATGTGCTGTTTGATCATCTTTACAATGCCAATATATCTGACAAATATGATACTTCAATGAATGTAAGTTATATTATCAATCCTCGTATAGGCGATGAAATGATAAAACCTTACAAAAGATTTATTCAATCGATGTTTTCAGATAAAAAAGATTTGCAAGCCCTACAAATAGCCGATTGGATAAAAACAAATATTACAATTGACAATGTTACCAACTATTATCGCATACCTATTACCCCAAAAGCCACCTTAGAACTTGGCGTTTGTGATGCAGCTTCAAGAGATTTAATGTTTGTAGCTATTTGTAGGAGCCTGGGTATTCCTGCAAGATTAGAACCTGCTACCAAAACGCCTCAATACTATGATAAAAATACATGGAACAATCAATTTTTTGAGGAAAAAGAAGAAAAATCCATTTCAAAAGCAACAATTGTTCTTCGAAATGACCCAAGCAATGGATTAGTAAAACCTGAATATTCAACACATTACAGCATTGAGAAATTTAAAAACGGAAAATATTATACCTTAGATTACGAAATGGATGAGCGTTTGAAAACATTTCCTTGTCAACTAACCGTTGAATCAGGCGATTATTTATTGGTTACAGGTAATCGAAAACAAGATGGTTCTGTATTAGCTACATTGCGTTTCTTTAGCGTAAAGCCTAATCAAACCATTGATTTACCAATAACACTTCGTAAATCGAAACAAGCTATTAAAGTATTAGGGAAATTAAAAGGCGATATTCAGTTTGAAGATTATAAAACAAAGCAAAAAATAAACGTAAAAAAATCAAACAGCAAATATAGTATTTTTATTTGGTTAGAACCCGGTAAAGAGCCTACCAAACATGCCATTGTTGACATTAGTAAACTAAAATCAAATTTCGAAAAATGGAATGGAAATATGCTATTATTATTGCCCAAAGATTATAAAAAACCATTCGACTATCAATTAATAAGCGAAATGCCTAATCAATCATTGCTTGCCATTGACAAAAATGATTTATTAAAACAAATTGAAACTATTACAAAATCAAAATTAGCAGGCAACTTACCGGTTATTGTTGTTGTTAACGAAAAAAATGAAATCATTTATTTATCTAATGGATATAAAATTGGAGCAGGAGAGCAATTGCTTAAACTTTTTTAAGAAAGATTTTTCAATTATTTTCAATAACTTTGCCATCAAAATATTTTAAACATGAAAAAATTATTATATCTATTACTTGCAATAGCAATGCTGTCAGCTTGCACAGGCGAAATTAAAGAAGTAACCGAAAAATATCCTGATGGTTCTCCAAAAGTGGTTACTTATTTTAAAAAGAAAAATGATATTAAGATAAAAGTCAGAGAGATAGGCTATTATCAAAGTCAAAAAGAAATGTACAAAGGTGTATTTGAAAATGGTGTAAGAGCAGGAAAATGGACATATTGGTACGAAAATGGCAAAACATTTGCCGAAACTGAAGTAACCTCTTCTATTGCTACACAACAATGGGAAATATTAAAACCCGACGAAACACCTTATGTGGAAGCTTCTTACAAAATAGCTGTAACCGAAATTTATCCAAACGGCTCTCCTTATCATATAATTTGCTCAAAACCAAGCGAAAAAATGGCTTCGGAATTGTTCTTTTATCCAAGTTATAAATTGCAAATGATTGGCACTTCGATAAATAATAAACGAGAAGGAAAATGGAGCTATTGGTACGAAAACGGAAATCTTTGGAGCGAAGGGTATTATAAAGATGGTGAAAACGACAGTATTAGAAATGTTTGGTTTGAGAATGGGAAAAAACGCTACGAGGGCTTGTACCATAGTGGGAAAGAAGCTGGAAAATGGAAATTTTACGATGAAAAAGGACAACTGGCAAAAGAAGTAGATTACGATACAGTAGGTTTGAGTAATAAATGAAAAAAATAATATTTGGCTAAAGTAGATTTTTGTAGAGAGTTTAGCATTTTAAAAAGCATTTAAGAATTTAATGCCTCAGATGTTAAGATATTTGAACAGATATCAATAGAGGTTGAATTTGTTACAATAATTCTCTAAATATATATTGGTACGCAATGTTAAAGCAATTTTATATTTGCTTTTTCTGCCCTTGACATTATTTATAAGTTTCAAATATTTTAGTTAAGCCGTTTTTTAATTACTTTTGCTAATATAAAAATATCTATTACGAATTGCGACTTCTGACTTTTTACCAATAACTTTATAAACTTTCGTATGCTTGCAAAAGATTTAACCGACGACACCATATTACCTGCAAAAACTTCAGATACAGGCTCATTGGCATTGGCATGGATGGATGAGTATAAAGTAAATCATTTGCCCATCGTAAATGCTGAGAATTATTTAGGATTAATTTCAGAGGAAGATATTTATAGCTCCAATATTTTTGATGAGCCGCTTGGCAACCATAAACTTACGCTAAACAATCCTTATGTAACCGAAAATCAACATATTTTTGAAGTTATAAAATTAGCAACGTCTTTAAAATTATCACTTATTCCTGTACTCGACAATAAGAACAACTATCTTGGAGTAATTACACTTCGTAAACTTCTTGAAAAATTTGCAGAAACTACATCTATCAATAATCCTGGCGGCATCATCGTACTCGAAATCAATGCTAACGATTATTCATTATCGGAAATCGCTCAAATTGTAGAATCTAACGATACTAAAATACTTAGCCTTTTTATTACATCACACAATGATTCTACTAAAATGGACATTGCCATCAAACTTAATCGCTTAGATATTTCCCCTGTATTACAAACCTTTAATCGTTACAGTTATAACGTAAAGGCTATACTTACAGAACAAGAAGCTAATGAAGACCTTCAAGATAGATATGATTTGCTTATGAAATACCTTAGTGTCTAAAATTCCACTAACAAATGCGAAAAATATTAGTACTGCTTTTTCTCTTTACTTCATTTGTTTATTGCGGATTTGCGAATACTGATAGCTTAATAGTGATTGATAATATAACCATTTTGGGTAATAAGATTACAAAAGACTATATTATTTTCAGGGAATTGCTTTTTAAAACCGGCGATACACTAACTACTGCTAATTTTGACCAAAAAATTAAGAAAAGCACCGAAAACCTGATGAATATTTCGCTTTTCAATTTTGTAACCATTACGCCTATAGTTATTGATAACAAGGCAACTATAAAAATAAATGTTACCGAACGTTGGTATATTTGGCCCATCCCTGTATTTGACCTCGCCGACCGCAATTTTAATACATGGTGGAAAACCAAAGATTTTAAGCGAATAAACTATGGCGTTGATCTTGCGATATATAACTTTAGAGGACGCAACGAAACCGTTGAATTTCTACTTAGCTTGGGTTACGATGAAAAATATGGAATTTCTTATAAAATCCCATACATCAACAAGAAACGAACTTTGGGATTGATAATTTCGGGCAATTATATTCAAAGTCATGAAGTAGCATTAAAAGATTCAAACAATAAAGTTGTTTTTTTTAAGGATATAAACAATTATCCTAAACAAAGTTTTTCTTTTGGAGGAGGCGTAACGTATAGGCGAAATATTCATAATTCGCACCTTCTGCAATTAGGCTACAAAAATTACAATTTTCCCGATACGCTTGTAAAGCTAAATACAAATTATTCAACATCGCAACAACTTAAGGTACAATATCTTACTTTCTACTATCAATACAAAAACGATTACCGCGACTATAAACCCTATCCGTTACAGGGGCATTATTTTGACATTGAAATCAGTAAATCAGGCTTTGGAATACTCAACAATGAAATTACCGATTTTTTTAGCATCAAATCAACCTATCGTAAATTTTGGAAACTCAATCCACGCTTTTACAACGCATTTGGATTTACAGCTACGGCAACGCCAAACTATCCATATTACGAGCAAAATGGACTTGGCTTTGGGCACGATTTTGTAAGAGGATATGAATATTATGTAATTAGTGGACAAGGATTCGGTTTATTAAAAACCAATCTCAAATATGCACTATTTCCCCAAAAGGTTACAAAATTTAATTTTATAAAAACCGAAAAATTTAACACTATTCCTTATGCTTTCTATGTAAACTTTTTTGTCGATGCAGCTTATGTTTACAAAAAAGAAAAAGATATCAACAATTCATTGGTAAATAATTTGCTGATAGGAATGGGAGTAGGTGTGGATTTTGTAACGTATTACGATAAAGTGTTGAGGGTAGAGTTTTCGGTAAACAAAAAAGGCGAAAGTGGCTTTTTTATTCATTTTATGACATCTATTTAACGCAAACAAAGTGTTATACCAAAGTGGAAAATAAAAAAGGGTTGGAAATATTTCCAACCCTTTTTTGTGGTGGCATCGACTGGAATTGAACCAGTGACACAAGGATTTTCAGTCCTCTGCTCTACCAACTGAGCTACGACGCCTCCTTTTAATAAGGGTGCAAAAGTACACTTTTTTTTGAAATTACAAAAAAATATTTTATTTTTTACAAGAAAAAAGCATGCTAATAAATTTTGCTTTCAATTTCAATTTCGTATTCTGCAAATAAATTCATAATTTTGCATTTTAATACAAAACAGGGAAAAGCCACACAAACACCAATGAATAAACACCACTTAAATCATTTGCGGGAACTTGAATCAGAATCTATCTATGTTATAAGAGAGGTTGCTGCTCAGTTTGAACGTCCGGTGTTACTATTTTCAGGAGGTAAAGATTCTATTGTTATCACACATTTGGCTCGAAAAGCTTTTTATCCTGCAAAATTACCATTCCCTTTATTACACATTGATACAGGTCATAATTTTCAAGAAACATTGGATTATAGAGATGGCTTGGTTAAAAAAATAGGTGCGCAATTAATTGTTGGCTCTGTGCAAGAATCTATAAATCAAGGTAAAGCAGTAGAAGAAAACGGCTACAATGCCAGCCGAAATGTGTTGCAGACCATTACTTTGCTTGATACTATTGAAAAATATAAATTTGATGCTGCCATGGGTGGCGCACGTCGCGACGAAGAAAAAGCCCGTGCCAAAGAACGCTTTTTTTCTCATAGAGACGAATTTGGGCAATGGGATCCTAAAAATCAACGCCCTGAACTTTGGAATATTTTTAATGGTAAAAAGAATATGGGTGAACATTTCAGAGTTTTCCCTATTAGCAACTGGACAGAAATGGATGTTTGGCAATATATTTTATTGGAAAATATCGAAATGCCAAGTTTGTATTTTACCCATCAGCGAGAAGTATTTTGTCGTGACGGCGCTTGGTTGGCAACAGCACCTTTTATGAAGTTAAAAGACAATGAAAAAGCAGAAATAAAAACTGTAAGATGCCGAACTATTGGCGATATTACTTGTACAGGCGTTACCCTTTCAGAAGCCAACTCTTTAGAAGAGATTATTGAAGAAATTGCTGCAACCCGTGTTACCGAAAGAGGTGGCAGAGCCGATGACAAACGTTCTGAAGCAGCGATGGAAGACAGGAAACGCGAAGGATATTTTTAACATATTGCAAAAATGAGTTTTTCGAAGAATGGATACTTAGATATGGAATTGCTGCGATTTACTACCGCAGGCAGCGTTGACGATGGCAAAAGTACACTCATTGGCAGATTGTTGTACGATAGCAAATCTATTTTTGAAGACCAATTGGAAGCTGTAAAAAGAGCAAGTATCCAAAAAGGAAATGATTATATCAATCTTGCTTTGCTTACCGATGGTTTGCGTTCTGAAAGGGAACAAGGCATTACCATTGATGTGGCTTATCGCTACTTTGCTACACCAAAACGTAAATTTATTATTGCCGATACACCAGGACATGTACAATATACCCGCAATATGGTTACTGGTGCATCTACCGCTAATGCTGCTATAATTCTTATTGATGCTCGCAATGGCGTAATAGAACAAACTCATCGTCATGCTTTTATTGCCTCACTATTGCAAATACCCCATATTGTTGTTTGTATCAATAAAATGGATTTGGTTGAATACAAACAAAGTGTATTTGAAACTATTAAAAAAACTTTTTCTGAATTTGCCAAAATCATTGACATCAAAGATATACGCTTTGTGCCTATCAGTGCACTAAAAGGCGACAATGTAGTAGACGAGTCAACTAATATGCCTTGGTACAACGAAGGTACATTAATGAGCATACTCGAAACCATTCCTATTGAAAACGATTATAATTTTGCAGATGCACGCTATCCTATTCAATACGTTATCAGACCATTAACCGATGAACATCACGATTATAGAGGTTATGCAGGAAGAGTAGCCGGTGGAATTTTCAGAAAAGGCGATAATGTTACTATTTTACCTTTGGGATTACACAGCAAAATTAAATCCATTGACTTATTTGAAAACGAATTAGAAGTAGCCTTCCCTCCCATGTCAGTTTCTATTACATTAGAAGATGATATTGACATCAGTCGTGGCGATATGATTGTGAAAGAAGATGCTTTGCCCACTATAAGCCAAGATATTGAAATTACAATGTGTTGGATGAACCAAAAACCTTTGCAAATTGGAGGCAAATATAACTTAATGCACACTACCAAAGACGTTAAGTGTATTGTAAAAGAAGTACTTTATAAATTAAACGTGAATACGTTGGAAAAAATAACCGAAGACAAAGAAGTGAGGTTAAACGCTATTGCCAAAGTACTGATAAGAACCACCAAACCTTTGATTTTTGATGCCTATAAACAAAATCGTGTAACAGGAAGCTTAATTTTAATTAATGAAGCCACTAATGAAACAGTTGGTGTAGGAATGATTGGGTAACGAAAGCAAGATTTTTTAATAGTTTCTACGTTTGGACTTATGATATTCTAAATTATTATTTTCCTCGTAAAAGTTGCATTAATTACTTGAATTTAGGTTATAATACCATTACTTATTATAAATTAGTTTGTTAGAATTTGGTATAATGCCGATAGTGTAGCTGTTATTGCCCAATTTATTGGACTATTACAGATACTGTATCGGTATAAAATTACCAGAACTTCTGTGAGAAATAAAAAACACCAACTACAAAAATAATTGGCGTTTTTTGTGACCCCGCCAGGA
>CAYTJB010000086.1:0-11333 GCA_964437995.1 uncultured Bacteroides sp.
CTTTGCAATCGTATCATATTCAATCTTGAAAATATTTTTATTAATACTCTGAGCTTCACATAATACAGATAAAGCAATTAACGCGTAGATAAATATCAAAAATTGTTTTTTCATAAGTTGTTTAACTTCAGATTATTTAATCAAAATTTCATCGGCAAATATCCAAGCTTTTCCACCTGCACCTAAATGCCAAGCTGGGCATTTGCCAATATTTTTAGCTTTTACTTTAATATATTTTGCTGTAATTCCCGAAAATTTCTTTGTAAAATCTTGTATCATTACACCAGCTTTGTTTTCGGGAACATTGTTTTTTAGCAATGCAATGTTTTTGAATATTTTTCCATCTTCTGAAATAAAAAATTCAACTTCAGAGGGATAAAAAATCCAAGCACCCATGTCTTGTAAAAATCCGACAGTTATTTCTTTAATAGACTGTTTTTTACCTAAATCAACAACTGCTTCCAAATCCACACCTTCGTAACCTTGCCAAGTTCCTGTTTTAAAGTTTTCGCCACCTCTTATTAAATCTATCAAAGCCATATTACCATCGGCTGAATACTGCGGAGCATAAGGGTTTGTAATTTTTATACTTCTACCTTCGGGAATTAGGCTGATAGTTGTTGACATAATTTTGCTGTCGGGCAAACCATTTCTCACTGCAATGGCTTTTATAGTTGTAGTTTTATTTATAGATATTGGCTTTGTATAAGTTGTAGCTTTTTTTGTAGGAATAGAACCGTCAATAGTATAATAAATGCTTGCATTTTTCTCTAAACAACCTAATTCGATGGTTTGCTCTTTTAAAAAGGTAGATTTTCCTTTAGCAATAAAAGGAATAGGAGTGATAAGGTGCTCGTTTATATCTGTTTTAGGTTCATTTTCTTCGCCAATGCCCCAATTTTTCGATGGTTTGCTATCCATTTCAAAAATTAACTCGCCACCATTCATAATATCGCTTTGCGTAATATATGATTTTGAATAAGTTGCATTATTCAACGTTGCTGATTGTATGTAAATCGCTTTTTTCGACAAGCCATTGGCTTTGATGCTAAATTTTTTTCCATTTTCGAGATGTATTGTCATTTTTTTAAACATTGGACTGCCTATTATATAGGCATTACTAACCGGAGTAACTGGATAAAAGCCCATAGCACTCATAACTTGCCATGCCGACATTTGCCCGCAATCTTCGTTACCACACAATCCATCGGGTTTATTAGCATACATCTCATTTTGAATACGATGCACAAGTTCTTGTGTTTTCCATGCATGCCCAACAAAATTGTACAAATAAGCAATATGATGACTGGGTTCATTTCCATGTGCGTATTGTCCGATTAATCCAGTAATATCAGCTTGTTCGCGTCCACTTGTTTTTGAATCAGCTTTAAAAAGCTGATCAAGTTTTTCTGCTAATTTATTTTTCCCTCCTAAATAATTAGCAAAACCAGTAATATCTTGAGGGACATAAAAACCATATTGCCAAGCATTTGCTTCTGTATAATTAAAATTTACTTCAGATGGATCGAAAGGCGAAAACCAAAAATCGTTCATGCGAGCACGCATAAAACCGGTTTCTGGGTCTAACAAGTTCTTGTACGATTGAGCTCTTTCAATATAATATTTGTAGTCATCAGTTTTGTTCAAAGCTTTTGCCATTTGTGCAATACACCAATCATCGTAGGCATATTCCAACAACTTTGAAACCGATTCGCCTTCTTCGTTAGCATAAATTACACCACAGGATTTATAGCTTTTTAAGCCTAATTTATCTTGTTCGGCACTTGCTTTTATTGCTGTATAGGCTTTTTCTACATCAAAATCACAAATGCCTTTCATATAAGCATCTACAATTACAGGAACAGCATGATATGCAATCATGCAGCCTGTTTCGTTGCCCGATAGTTCCCAAACCGGTAAAAATCCACCTTCTTCGTATTGTTTGATAAAAGTTTTGATAAAATCGGTAGTTCGTTTTTGCTGAACCAACGTAAATAAAGGATGTGTTGCTCTGTAAGTATCCCATAATGAGAATACTGTGTAATAATCAAAATCTGCTTTATGTACTTTTAAATCTCTTCCGCGATATTGCCCGTCCACATCGCTGTAAGTGTTTGGATTTAGAAATGCGTGATATAACGAAGTATAAAAAATTGACTTTTGGTCGTTTGTTCCACCTTCGACTTCAATTTTGTTTAATTCTTTATTCCAAATAGAATCAGCATTTTGTATAATTTTTTCAAAATTCCAATCAGCAATTTCTGTTTCCATATTTTTACGTGCATTTTCTATACTAACTGCTGAAATTCCGACTTTTACATAAATTACTTCATCTTTTTTTGTTGTAAAGCTTACATAAGTTTTTATATTTTGACCTTTTATTTCTGATATTTCTTTCTGTAAAGTATCATTTAAAGCAATTTGATAATTTTCAAAAGGTTTTGAAAATTTTGCAACAAAATAAACATGTTGGTCGGCAGCCCATGCCATTGAACGACGAAATCCTTCTACTTCATCTTTTCCAATAATTTTCAAATAGGAATCAATTACTCTATCGCGATGTTTTAAATCAATCAGTATATTTGATTGCTTACTTTCAGGAAATGTATATTTATGAAAACCAACTCTTTTTGAAGTTGTTAGTTCTGCATTTACGTTGTATTTATCAAGAAAAACCTGATAGTAGCCAGGTTTGGCTTTTTCATTATCATGATTAAAAGATGATGCGTACTTTACGTTATCCCATTGAATTTCGCCTATTGTGGGCATTAACAAGATATCACCATAATCGGAACAGCCTGTGCCACTTAGGTGGGTGTGCGAAAACCCATAAATAATGCTATCTGAATAATGATACCCTCCACAGCCATCCCAACCATCTAAACGAGTATCGGGGCTTAGTTGCACCATACCAAAAGGAAGGGTGGCTCCCGGATAGGTGTGTCCGTGTCCTCCTGTCCCAATAAAAGGATTTACAAAATCTGTTGGTTTGTTTGGCTTGTTGTTATTACATGAGTTTAGAAACAAAACAGTAATAAAAAGCAAAAAAATAATTTTGATAGGTTTCATCTGTTTACAATTTTATATTGTACAAAACCGCTAAGCGGTTAATTAACTAACGTTTTATATTGAATATTTCGTTATGACCGCTAAGCGGTTATCTCCATTTATAATCATCCTCCTGTGTGTCAAAATTGTTTTGTTATGAATGTATTATTTTTATATTATTAATTTACAATGTTTTACATGAATTTCTTATGATTAATTCTGTGGGTAGTACAATTTGACTTTTCCCTTTAGTATTGGCTTTTTTGTTTATTTCAGACATTAATATTTCTACGGCATTTTCGCAAATTATGTCTAGAGGTTGAGCTACAGCTGTTATACTTGGATTCATTATTTCAAAGAAAGGCAAGTCATCGAAAGAAATTAACGATATTTCATCAGGAATTTTAATATTTAATTTTGCCAATGCTTTTATAGTGGCTATTGCAATATTTTGATTTACAGCTAATATTGCGGTAACTTTCTTTTGATAAGCTAAAAGTTTTTTTATTGCCAATTCCACGCCTTGCTCTATATTTTCAAAAGGTATTTGACAAAATAAATAATAATCGTTATTAACTCCCACTTTTGCTAATGCATCTTTATATGCTTTATTTCTATCTTTTACAGAAGTAATATGAGCAGGCGAAATAGAAAGCATTGCGATATTTTGATGCCCGTTTTCAATTAAATGATTTACAGCATTATATGCACCCTGATAATTATCTATAACAACAAAATTAGTATCGGGTATTTCGGGAAAATATCGATCAACCAATACAAATGGGAAATGTTCATTTTTTAGAGTTACTATCTCTGTATTATCCACTAAAGTAGATGATATTATTAATCCGTCAACTTGCTTTTCTTTTAGCATTCTGATAATAGATGCTTCCTTAACATCTTTTTCGTCGGAGCTGCATATAATAAGATTATAGCCATATTTATTACAATAATCCTCAATATTTCTTGCCATTTTGGCATAAAAGCTGTTAGAAATATCTGCCACAATTAATCCAATGGTATTGGTTTTGCCTAAACGCAGACTTCTTGCCATTTGATTGGGTCTGTAATCCAATTCTTTGCATAAAGCAATTACTTTTTCTTGGGTTTCTTTTTTTATTCCATTTTTATCGCCATGTCCGTTCAAAACCATTGATACTAATGTTTTTGAAACGCCTACTGTATTGGCAATATCTTCTAATTTAACTTTTTTCATACGCTAAAATAATTACAAAAATACACATTTACTAAATCGTTTTAGCAATATTGTTAAAATAATTTTTATTGAAATAAAAAAGGCCGAATCAAATAATTCAGCCTTTTTTATGATACTGTATAAATTGTTTATGAGATCCCTCGCACACTCTGGATGACAAGATTATCCATTCATCGAAATTAAAAACTCCTCATTGGTTTGTGTAAATTTCATTCTTTCTTTTAAGAACTCCATTGCTTCCAATGGATTCATATCTGCTAAGTGGTTACGCAATACCCAAAGGCGTTGTAATACATCTTTGTCGAGCAACAAATCATCTCTACGAGTGCTTGATGCCACAATATCAATAGCTGGAAAAATGCGTTTGTTGGCTAATTTTCGGTCTAATTGTAACTCCATATTACCAGTACCTTTAAATTCTTCAAAAATCACCTCATCCATTTTAGAGCCGGTATCAATCAGAGCAGTAGCAATAATGGTAAGCGAACCACCATTTTCAATTTTACGGGCAGCACCAAAAAAACGTTTTGGTTTTTGTAACGCATTGGCTTCTACACCACCTGATAATACTTTGCCCGATGCAGGCGAAACAGTGTTATAAGCTCTTGCCAAACGTGTAATAGAATCAAGCAAAATAACTACATCGTGTCCGCATTCTGTTAATCTTTTGGCTTTTTCGAGTACTATATTAGCAATTTTTACATGACGTTCTGCCGGTTCGTCAAAAGTAGATGAAATAACTTCAGCTTTTACGCTCCGTTCCATATCTGTTACTTCTTCGGGTCTTTCGTCTATAAGCAATACAATCATGTATGCTTCAGGATGATTTGCAGCAATAGCATTGGCAACTTCTTTTAATAAAACCGTTTTACCTGTTTTAGGTTGTGCAACAATTAATCCTCGTTGTCCTTTACCAATAGGTGTAAACATATCAATTACACGGGTAGAAATAGTTGATTCGGCATGTCCTGTTAATATAAATTTTTCTTGTGGAAATAATGGTTTCAAATAGTCAAATGGAATACGATCTCTTACTTCTTCAGGCTTTCTACCATTAATTAATTCAACTTTTATTAAAGGAAAATATTTTTCGCCATCTTTTGGAGGACGGATGCTACCTTTAACTGTATCACCGGTTTTTAGACCAAACAATTTAATTTGTGATTGCGAAACATAAATATCATCGGGCGAATTCAAATAATTATAATCAGACGAACGTAAGAAACCATAGCCATCTTGCATAATTTCCAATACGCCTTCGCTCACAATTATCGAATCAAAATCGAAACTATCGTCTCTATTTCTTTCTTGAAACTTTGGTTTTCCAAAATTATCGCGTTTGTGTTTATCGTGGAAAACTTTTCTTTCTTCAACAACAACTTCCTCTTCCGTTGATTTATTTTCCTCTATAGTAGTTTCCTGTAATTGTGGCAAATCAGTATTGATTTCACTTATAGGCTCTGGAATACTTTCTAATATTTCATCAATTTTAATTTCATCAAATTTGTATAAATCTTCATCAATGTATTTTCTTACTATTGGAGCTTTTTCAACATTAGTTTCAATTTTATCGGCTTGTTCAAATTTAATAGGGTTTTCTATTTTATGTTTATGTTCTTTTTTAAAATTAGCATTAGGTTTAACAGCATGTTCATTTTTTTGAGTATGCTCATTTTTAGGAATATGTGCTTGTTTTATAGGTTTTACGTAAACAGGCTTGTTTTCCACAGTTGCTTCGGCAATAGCCTCTGTAGTTGTTTCAAGTTCAAGCTGAGTATTGGTGTTCATGTTCGATTTAGCAATTGGCTGAGGATGTATTGGTTTCTGTTTATCTAAAATATCCACTCTTTGGCGTTTAGGACGAAAAGCGTTTTTTTCCATTTTACGTTCTTTATCCAAGACTTCTTTTGGAGGGTTCGCAGCCTGATGGTCAAGGATTTTATACACTAAATCCTGTTTTGCTAATTTTTCGTACTTTGGAATTTTTAAGTCTTTAGCAATTTCTTTTAATTCGTTTACTAATTTGTTGTTTAGTTCAATAATGTCGTACATCATAAAAATAAGATTATTTTTTTAGGGTAGGTAAAATATGATATTGTTTAAGTTTTTTTATTACAAATAACCAAAATTAAGTTGTGATTGGTTTTTTAGAAATAAATAATTAAGAGATTTTTTTAAGTTTTTAGAATAAAAACCTGATTTTTTTGCAAATATAGAACAAATATCTTAACATAATACACAATTAGTAAAATATTTTTATAATTATACGAAACTATGTTGTTATTTTTAACATAGTATATATCTTTGCAAAAATAATAAAATCATTTGATATTATGATACAACGTATTCAAACTGTTTATTTAATGTTGGCTTTTATAGCTTCAGCATTGTTATTTAGTCAATTACCCATAGCTGTTTTTCAACTTCAAAACATTGGGGAAATACCTTTTAATATTATCAGTAAGTTTCAAAATCCTGATTTATCGCAGGATTTATTTACCAATACCAATACTTTGCCACTTTTACTCGTAAATGGTGCTTTGGCATTGCTAATATTTATCTCTGTGTTTTTGTATAGGAAGCGTCCACTACAATTTCGATTAACAATGGTAGGATTTTTAATAAATGTTATCTTAATAATTGTAATGTTTTTTACTGCCGATAGCATGCAAAATCAATTAAAAGTAGAAGCACAATATAAATTAGGTGCCATTCTTCCTTTAATTTCTATGGTGCTATTGATACTTGCCAGTAAAGCCATTCGCAAAGACGAAAAAATGGTAAAAGCAGCGGATAGATTGAGGTAAATGAGAATTCAATTAGAATTTCTTTTCTGATAAATTTTTAAATATTTTCTGTTCTATGGCTGTGGTAGAATAGCCAGGCACAAGGTTAATAGTTTTTACTTCGCCTCCTTTGGCTTTCAATATATCATAGCCAACTATATCTTCGGGTTTGTAATCACTACCTTTAATTAAAATATCGGGTTGTATTAATTTTATGAGGTTGTAAGGGGTATCTTCATCAAAAAGTACTACTGCACTTACAAAATTTAAAGATGCCATTATTAAAGCTCTTGCATTTTCATCATTTATAGGGCGATGACTTCCTTTTAGTTTACGAACAGAAGCATCAGTATTAAGTCCAATTATCAATATATTTCCCTCAGATGCAGCTTTAGCAAGGTATTCAACATGTCCTGCATGCAAAATATCAAAACATCCATTGGTAAACACTATTTTCATAGCTTTAAATTGCCAGTAAGCTAACTTTCTGTTCAATTCTTCGCCCGATAATATTTTAGATTGAATTATATCAAGTTGTTGCATCGGTTTGCTTTTTTATTAAGGGTAAAACTATCAATGCAATAATTCCAAGTATTATTACCAATAATGTTTGTGAAGACCATGATATCCAACCCATTGCATAGCCAATAGTTTTTGGAATAGTAAATATCATTAATGTTTGCGAAATAATTACAGGATAAATTCCAATACCACCAGGCACTATCATAATACCAATTGAACCCATTACTAAAGCAGAAAGAACTACATTAAATCCCAACCAAGAAGTTTGGTCGAAACAAAGAAACATCAGCCATACCATTAAAAAATAATTTAACCAAATAAATAATGAATGGAATACAAACACAAATGGCTTTTCAACTTTAGAAAGCGATTTTAAGCCTTCCAAAAATCCAACAAGCAAAACCATTATTTTAAGGTAAATATTAGATGATGTAATTCTTTTCTTAAAAATAAAAAATAAAATTACAATAATAGCTATAGTAGTTAATACAAAAATAAATAAGAAATTTGTAACATTAAAATTATTGAATCTATCGGCAAATTTTACCCAAAAATTATTGTAAACATAATCTTTTAAATTGTGAAATTCGAGGACTAAAGCAAGAACAAATAAGATAAAAAACATAAGCATATCAATAGTTCTTTCGGTAATTACAGTGCCAAAAGATTTGCTAATAGGAATTTTTTCATATTTATTAAGAATACCGCAACGCATTACTTCGCCTAAACGAGGAAAAGCAAGATTTGCTAAGTATCCAACCATTATTGCTGCAAAAGTTGTTTTTAGCTTTGGTTCGTAGCCCATTGGCTTGAGCAGCATTTGCCATCGCATAGAGCGACTCAAATGGCTAAAAATACCTGGTATAATGGCTAAAAGTGCCCAAAAATAATTTGCAGATTGAAAAGAATTTGATATTTCTTGTTTTTCTATAGGCGTAAGTTTTCGCTGAAACCACCATATAAAAAATATTCCTATTCCAATAAAAAAGGCAAATTTTAGTATAAGTAGAACTTTCTTTTTCAAAATTAAGCTTTGTTATTTTGCGGAAATATAATGCTGGGAGTAAATTGCTTGGCTTCTTCAAAGTCCATAGTAGCATAAGAAACAATAATGATTAAGTCGCCAACAGCAACTTTGCGGGCAGCAGCTCCATTTATACCAATAGTACCTGAGTTTCTTTCGCCTTTTATTACATAAGTATCAAAACGTTCGCCATTATTAATATTGTAAATATGAACTCTTTCGTTTTCAATTAAATTGACGGCATCCATCAAATCTTCATCAATAGTTATACTACCGATGTAATTGATGTTGGCTTCGGTAATAATTGCCCTATGTATTTTTGATTTTAAAACTTCTATTTGCATGATGCTGCAAAATTAATCATTTTTGTATTACCTATTTGTTTTTTTTATAAAAAAACCCCATAAGTTAAATTTACGGGGTTGGGTAACAAATCACTAAACTTTAAAAACCAACAGTTATTAACTGCATTATCTTTTGATAAACTTAATTGTTTTCGATTTATCTTCTGTCTTTAATTGTATAAAATAAATTCCAGAATTTAGGTTTGCAATATTTATTTTTGACGTGTTATTTTCTAATTTCCCTGTTTTAACAGATTGCCCCATGATATTAAAAATTGAAAAGTCAAGTTTTTTATGAGCAATACCTTCTACAACTAAATAATCGGAAGCAGGATTAGGATAAATAAAAACTTCGTTTTTTGTGGTATTTACATTATTTATTGCAAGAGGGCAATTGAATGTAGCTTCAAGAATTTCATCTCGCCCATGTCTAAGTCCAGTAGGAGTGGGTGTTACAATTGAATCAATTTTTACCCCATTACGTTGTTGTTGATATCCATCAGCATAGTACCATCCCAACGAAGTAAAGTATGTATATATATTCCCTGGCAAAGTTACATAACTTACATTGCCATCAGCACCAGCAGTTTGCGTTCCTATTACTTTAGCATTAGGATGATAACTTAAATACTGACATGTGTATTCTGCCTGACTCTGTGTTTCTTGATTTACTAAGATATAGACATTACCATTGTATGAGTTTGCATTTGACCAATTGCCCATGTTTTGACCGTCATTATAATAATAATACCATCCAGGTAAATAATATTTATAAGGAGAATATGTTAGTGCCGGCGTAAAACCTTTCGCACTTATAATGGGAGTTGGGAAAAAAAGCGGTGCTAAATACCATAATGTCCCATTCGGATAATTGCGAATATCAAAAATAATAGCAGGTGCATTTTTTAAAGCAGCATACATGCTATTTACTTCTGATGATTGCAATTTTCTCATATCAACATATCCATATCCACAATTAGTAATAAAATATGAATCTATACTTCCATTATCTAATATCCAATTATTCCAGCCACTATAAGTCATTGTTCTTGCTATAGAAACATTGTATGAACTATTTGTGCTATCTAAAAATGTACAATTGATAGTGGAACCCAATGAACCGAACATCATATTACGATAAATATCTCTGTACAAAGTAGCAGTTGTTGATGCTGGCACAAAATTCGACAATGAGTCTTCAATATCATGTATTCCAACTCCATTTATAGCAATAAGAATATCACCAACACTTCTCACGCCTATCATGTCCCACACTTTAGTCACTACACAATTAGTATCTATTCTTGTAAAATAAATTTGAGGTAAATATGATCCACCCCAAAAAGTATTTGTTAAAACAGTACTACTCGTAAATCCATGAGAATCATTAATTTTAGTTACTAATTTAAGGAATGTTTTATGAAAATTATTATTTGTTGTAGCTTGCCTTATCAACGGTATAAACTGATACAAGGTACTATCCCATGATTGATCCATTAAATTTTTATATGGAAAAAAATAGTTAATTACATTCCAATAATAAAACATGGTTGTCAAGCGATCAGCTTCATTTGTATAGTTTAAAGGCATTGATATAAGGTCATTTCTAAAGTCGATATAGCTTGTATAATTCGTATTTGAATAATCATTTCTTTTTACAAAACAAGTAGATGTATCTGGATAAATATATAAAGAAAAAGTATCTAAAAAATTTCTTACAGTTTGAGAAAATGTAGTATCGGCAATCCATGAGTTATTAAAATTAAGATTAGTGTCTGGCTGCAAACCTGAATTTACTACATAAGAATTATTGCCTACTTTATTAAACATAGTCATTAAGTTATTATTAAAATCAGCATTATTTGCTGAGAGTAATACTTGTTTAATGGTCGTATTTAATATGGTATCCCATTTAATTGAGCATTTATTCTGGTTGAAATACTTAAAATACCCCCATGTTTTACATAAATGGTATAGACGACCGTTTATATCATCAGGTATTTGCAAAAAAGAGTCTTTTGAATGTTTTGATACTTTACCATTTATCCCAATCCATTTATTGCCTTGCGATTCTTTAACAATAGTATGAATATTATTTACGTTAGTGTAATTAGTCGGCTGCTTTTCTGTTTCAATAAAATCGTTAGTCGTTTGCGAAAAAGTATGTATTGCTATTCCGATAATCAATACCATAAAAAGCGTAATTTTTTTCATTGTTTTATACTTTTAATTAATAATGGCATAAAAGTAATACAAAAAAGGAATACAAAAATAATAATCAGTTTACGGTAGCAAAAAATCAGTTTACGGTAAATTATAAAAGAAACCCGCAAATAAAATTTACGGGTTTGGGTACAAATCACTAAACTTAAAAAACCAACAGTTATTAACTG
>CAYTJB010000087.1:0-224 GCA_964437995.1 uncultured Bacteroides sp.
AATTTTTTACTTGTCATTTTTTTATTTTTTTTATCAATGATTTTCATGATTTATTCAATTATTGATTAGTAACAGATATTGTAAAACCTAAACCAGCTATGGTTCGCGTATAAATTACCATAGATCCTGTAACACCAGGTCTGAGAATATTATTAGGTTCTCCTTGTATTTGTAATGGAATGTGTAAAAATGTATCATTATTACTTAAACCTGCTGCATCTATT
>CAYTJB010000087.1:234-2563 GCA_964437995.1 uncultured Bacteroides sp.
CGGAGTTTCACGACGGGAACGCAGGATGCAGATCAACAGAAATAGGAGAACCTGCATAGCTCTTAATATCTATGGAAGGTGCTACTATATCGGTATTACCTAAATTTGCATATTCCACAGTAAAACTGGCAACTCTTCCATTTCTCACATTATTAGGTGCAATGGCGTTTACAGATAGGTAATTAGGTGTGCCATTTTTAACTTCAAATCCATTTGGAATTACAATTGTTCCTTCGCAAAGATGTTCTACAACCACATTATAAAAGCCCGGAACAGCATTCTTTAAATTAAACCGAACAAATACTTTTGTAATATTAACAAATTGAAGTGCTTCTGCATGAATAGTATCGTTCCCTTTTACAAGTTTTACTTTCATATATGAATTGAATTTTGAACCTAACAAGGCTACGGTTATTTTACCTGTATTCCCTCCTTTATTAGCGTTAATTGAGCGGACTTCAAAATTCAAAATTTCAGGTTTAATATTTATATTTTGTTTGGAGGAAACGAGTGTTCTACCATATAACATCATATAATAATTTCCTTTGAAAAGATATGGGACTAATAATTCCTGATTTCCTTGATAAGGGAATGAATGGGTATATTCATAATTTAAACGGGTAGATAGTTGATTGTATTTCAAATACATTTCGTTAGAACCGTTTAACGAATCTGCTCTCAACGTAGAAAGCATTGATTCTCCTTTCAACGAATCGGGTACTTCAATTAGATAATACAAATCAGTGTTGTTGTATAATGTGTCGTTTTTAGCAATATTAAATTGAAGTCTTTGCATATCAACATAAGAGGTTGCTGATGAATAAGACGTATTATTGGTATCGTTACTTTCGTATATATTATTTAAAATATCACTACGAACAATCACATAATAGTTTCCAATTGCAACGCCGGGTATTTTGGTATTAATTGAACGGCTTTGGGTACCTAAGGTTGGGAGATTTAGGTAGGATTGATATTCTCCTATAAGTTTATCGCTCATATCCCAAGTAGTATCTGCGGATAAATAAACTATATCTTTCATATAGCCTGTTGCAGGATTTGGTCCAATATTTTCCACTACCCACGAAATGTTTGTATTAACACCAACCATCGCACTATCTGGCAAAGTAATATTCTTTACAACAATGTCAGCAGGTGGTGGTTGAGTTGCAATAATAAATGCGTTGGCTGTATTGTTATTTTCACCATTAAACTCATAAACTACATCAGCATTATCTGTTTTAAAAATCAATATATAATTGCCTGCATTGCCAACAGGAATTGTAACATTAATAGAGTCTTGATAATACAATCCTGTGTCTAATACGCCTCCCGAATAGTTATAAGTACCAATATTAACATCTCCTTGGTTAATTGTAAAATCACTTGATAAGAAAACTTTATCTGTCCAAGTTCCAATGGTTGTAGTTCCTACTCCCTGATTTTTAACCTTAAATACAACTTTAAACGGTTGTCCAGAAATACATTGCTGAGGTGCAGTAAATGTTTTTACAGCTAAATCGGGTGAAGGCGTAAGTTTTATTTTTATAGTTGCTGCTTGATTATTTCTTGATTTTAGTTTGCGGTTATCGCTTGTAACTAACTCATTATTAATATTAGTATGGTCAGTAATCATAATAAGATAATAATTCCCATTCAATCCATTAGGTATCATTGAATTCTGAGAGTTTGAGTACGAATTACCCGCTAATAATGGCCCATTTTGTTTCCATTCTTTTACTAAAATATCGCTACCCGGATTCCAAATTGAGTCAATAGAAAGGTAAAGTGCATCATACCAATAAGATGGTAATGTTGGTTTATTGCTATTATTTATTGTAGTCCACTGAACATTAATGTTTTGTCCAGAAAATGAAGAATCCGGTGCTGTAAAAGAGGTTAATGCCAAATTAACCGGATATGGTTTTATGAAAATAGGATTACTCCGATACAAATTATTGTTTTCATATAAATATTCAAATACTGTATTATTTTCGTCTGTTTGAGCAAAGAAGAAATAATAGCCCGAAGAAAGAGAAGATGAAAGCAATGAAGAATAAGTATTTTGATAAGTTACGCCTGTATCAAGTATTTGCGAATGAAGAAACGTAGATAAAAGAATAGCGGTTGTATCAAAATCAGGACTTGAAGAAATATATAATTTATCTGTCCATGAAATTCCATTGATAGAGGTATTTCCACTATTTTTAACATTAAAGTTTACTGTGTAATTTTCACCCGGAGTTAATGAATCAGCAATAATTATATTTTTTAATTGTAAATCTGCCCATGGTGCTAATGAAATTAAAATTGAAGCACCCTTGGTTTT
>CAYTJB010000087.1:2573-5727 GCA_964437995.1 uncultured Bacteroides sp.
GACAAATTGTAATTCGTATGTATAAAAATGTAGTAATTACCTGATATTCCGTTTGGAAGATTTACAATAAACTGGTTATTAATGCTATCATCGGGAAGTAAAGTAACATTATAGTTTTTAATACCCAACATTACAACAGAATCTAATTGAAAATTAGGTGATGATGAAAGATATATTTTATCAGAAATGCCGGCGTAATAAAGTTTTCCTAAACCAATATTTTTAGTTGTCCATTGAATATCAATTGGTTGTCCTGAGTTTATTGTAGTTACATGATTTATTCCTGTTACAACAAGGTTTGGATTTAGTACAGACACCATAGTTTGGCTTCTCAACGTATTGTTGTTTTCGTTAGAACCTTCATAAATAGTATCTTTTGCATCAGTATAAACATATACATAATAGTTACCAGATGGAATGTTTGGTATATTTACATTTAAACTTTTTTGAACACTATCACTCGAGATTAATTGTGCTTGTACATAAGTAAGAGAACCTATTTCTATTACTGAATCTACTTTGAAACTACTTGCTTTAGAAAGATAAATTTTATCAGTCCATTTTTTATTAACAATTTGTCCTTGTCCTATATTTTTTACTTTCCATTCTAAATTAGCAGTTTGCCCAGAATTAAATGATGAAGGATTTATTAACTCACTAACAGTTAAGTCTGCTTTGTTTATAGAGATAGGGTTAACACCACTATTAACATTATTAGATTCTGAAGGAAATTCGTAAACAGTGTTAGTATAATCGGAATAAACAAAAATATAGTAATTGCCACTAATATTTTGTGGTAATAATAAAGATTTTTGTTTTAATACTGAGTCTCCTGCCAATAAAGAAAGATGATACGTTAAAGTACCTGCTGATAATACCGAATCGGGATGGAAAATATTTGTTTTTGAAACAAATATTTTATCGGTAACTTCTGTATCAACTAATTTCCCTAAACTAATATTTTTAATAGTCCACGAAACATTAATAGGCTGATTGTTATTTTCGTAAAGTGGATTTTCAACGTTAGTAATTAATAAATCTGGTGTAATTACTATACTGGGTAAAGTTTGTCGGGTAACATTATTACTATCATTGGTATTATATTCAAACACATTCAAATTTGCATCTGCTTTTACATAAAAATAATAAGGTCCGCTAATTCCTGCCGGAATAGTAACGTTAGTGTTTACAACATAACTGCTATCAACGTCAATATCGCCTTGATGTTGAACAGTTTTGAGAAGAAAAGCATCGGTTAAATCATAATTTGAAGTGTTTGTTAAATATACTTTATCAGCCCAACTGCCACTTGAAGTAGGTATTGCTCCTTGATTTTTTACAGTAAAACTTATCGTTGAAGCATCTTTATTAACAATTGTGTCGGGTGCTTGAACATCTATTACAACCAAATCAGGTGGTGGAGTAAGAAATATTTGGAATGGAGTACTCTTAAACAGATTGTTGCTTTCGTAAACATTTTCAAAAACGTGATTAGTAGCATCGGTTTTTATATAAATGTAATAAGTACCCATAATATTTGAAGGTATTGTTACCTGAACATTTTTATAATAGATACTATCAGGTTGAAGAGGTTGTGTTCTTTGGTAAGTGCCTAATAAAGTTGCAGTTGATGGATTAAAAGCTGTATCGGCACTAATATATACTGCATCATCCCAATTGCCAGTTGCGGTGGCATAACCTTGATTTTTAATAGAGAATGGCAGATATATTTGTTGTCCAGAAAAAACATTTGTAGGTGCAACAATTTGATTAACTGCTAAATCCGGTACAGGCGGCATAATAATATCTAATTGCTTATAAAAGAAGTTATCATTAGTATTCCCATTATCACTAACTTCTCTAACATTTCCATTGCTATGTGCCCATGCTCTAATATAAGGATAAGGAGTACCTGTTGTGCTTGGTAAATAAGGAACTGGTGCATTATTTGGTCCATTTCCCACTAACGACCAATCAATAAACAATGCATCGTTGGCATCAGTTACCACAAAAATATAATAAGTACCCATTAAATTCTGAGGAATAATTACTTGTGCGGTATTTGTATAACTTTGTCCGGCTCCTAAATAACTTACATTTTGTACTTGTGCTAAAATAATATCTTCAGCAACTCTCACTTCTATATCAGGTGATATCCAAATATGATCGTTCCATGAACCTTCCGTTGTGGCACCTAAACCATCATTTTTAACTGTCCACGAAACCGTTAATGGCTGACCTGCATAAGCTTGCGATGTTGTAATTTGTGTAACATGCAATTCCGGCAAAGCTCTTATACTAAACTGTTGAATAGGTCCATCGGTAACATGACATAAATTTTTAGCTACAATTTGCCATTTATAAGACTTTCCCCAATCCAAACCGCTATTCATAGTGTAATTTATTTGAGATGTATTTGATAAAATTGGAGTTGGTGGTCTATTAACACTGTCTGCCGACCAAACATAAAGATCATACGTTGATGCGTAAGATGCAGGTGACCAAGACAGCTGAACAGGAGCCGTAAGATTTAAAGTATTGTTTGTAGGTAACATATTTGAAACCGATGATGGTTGTGGGTCAGTAAATATTGTGATAGTTTTACTTCCACTAACTACATCAACACCATCGCCTACTGTAACTGAATAGGTTGTATTTACAGTAGGTTTAACCCATACTGATGCTTGAGTTGAAGACAGTCCAACAGGATCTGACGACCAACTATAAGTATAATTTCCATAACCATTTATTGCTTGAGCCGTTATAAGCATGGAATCGCTCAAACATAAAGCATTGTTTGCAGATACAATATTCAATGATAAAGATGCGGTAACATTACCACCTCTATAAACTACTGGTGGCGAAAGGACATTACCATTAATATCAGTTGCTTCACAATTTGCAGTAAACGATATTGGGCTAATCCCTCCATTGTATTTGAATTTTAAATCAAATAATTTGTCAGTTCCAATGGTAGCTCCATTAATATCAGCCCATGATAATACAATCGTATTGCCACTCTTGTTAATCAATGGATTGCCTGCTAATAAGGTAGGGTTCATGTTCAAAAACCTTCCATAGCCTAATACTGTTGCATTGTATTGAATATACAATGTAAGAGAACCTATTTGCGGAAAGTTTTGAACTCTAATAG
>CAYTJB010000087.1:5737-9252 GCA_964437995.1 uncultured Bacteroides sp.
GCTGTTTGAGCAAATATTGGCTGCAACAACATTAAGCTGAAGAAAGCCAGTAATATACTTCTTTTCATAATTGAGAATTTTTGAAATATATTGATTCCTATTTTATTACCAAAATTATATATGCTTTTTGTTTCCATGATTTCTTATTTTTTTCAAAAATCAATAATTTATTGCATTATCGGATTATCATCATTCTACGTGTTTGATCAAAAGTATTTTTCAATCCAACAGCTTGTACACGATACATATAAGCTCCTTGAGAAAGTTCTTTGGCATCAATTTGTAATTTGTGCCAACCTCTCGATAGTTTTTCTGTAGAAATTGATTTAATTTCAACACCCATCGCATTTAGAACACTTAAACGAACCGATGCATCTTCGGGAACATATATTCGAACTGTAGATGTTGTAGAGAATGGATTGGGGAAGTTATCTTCCATTTTAAACTCATCAAACTTGTCTACAATATTCATATATGGTGCTTCAAGTTGCAACCCACTAATTACTTTTCCTTCTATATCAGCTATTTCATTTTGATTTAGTAAAGAAATACCAACACCTTTGCTTGGAGCATTAGATTTGACTCTACATTTAATTGATAACAAAATGTTGTCGTTAAGCACCATTCCTTTTTCATCATAAGTAGCAATAGATAAAACTCCATTTTCAGTATTAAATTCAACATTGCTACCATTAAACGAAACCCCGATAATATCAACTAAATCATTAGGGAATTGAATATGCAAAGTAACAGCACCGGGTATAATGTTTTGTTTAACACTTATAGGTAAGTTAAATGTTTCTCCAGCTATTAAAGTTGTGTTTGTTGGAATACATTTCAACTCAGGCGAACCTTCTGTTGCTTTTGTAGAGTATATATTATAAGAACCATTTATATCACCCATGCAAAGTACTTTAACTAACACATTTTGCACATTTGAAGACATATAAACTTGAACTTTATCAGATGTCCAATCACCGGAAGAAAAAGATGTTATAAGCCCTATCGTACGTCTTAATACTTGCAAAGCATCGGCACTTGAAACAGTAGTACTTTTATTAACATCAGCAGCAGCAAGGTTTACACCTCCAAGAAGAGCAAGATTAACGATATGACGTCTTATCCCGAGTGCATCTGTAGAGTTTACGCCTCCAAAAGTAGCTATAGGATTTGCAAAAACATAATGAGTACCATAATCAACTTTAGAAAACATAAAAGTACCCAACCCAGAAGTTAACACAGAATCTATAACTACGTGAGATGAATTTTCGAGATAAACCCAAGCATTTGGCATTGGAACTTGAGAAGCATTATTATATACTACAATTCCTGAAATAGTATATTTTACATTAACATTCATATAGTCGTAAGCATAACATCCATTCGCATCTGTTACAGATAAGCTATAATTTGAAGTACCAGTGGGTGTTAAAACAGGATTTAAAATATTGCCTGCTGACATTTGATAATTAGGTGACCACTGTATTGTATAAGGATAAGTTCCTCCCGAAACACTACCATTTAAAGTAATCGAAGTTCCTAAATCAATAGTAGTATCTGCTCCCGCATTTACAATTGGATTTGGATTAACTATAATGTTAACCGTATCTGCACTTGCAGATTCACAGCCATTGTTATCAACCACACTTAAAAAGTGCATTACGTTATTCGTAGGTGTAAAATAATAATTTGCATAACTCGAAACTACGTTCTGTACTTCATTTTTCCATATATATTGATATGGAGGAGTACCACCACTTGCAGATCCATTTAATGACACTGAATTGTTTTGGCATACAGATTTATCAAGCCCACCGTCTGCTACAGGAGATTGTGTTAGTCCTATCTGAGTAGTATCGCTGTATGTACAGCCATTTGCATCGGTAACTGAAACATAATATGTTCCGGTACTTGTAACTGCTAAAGTAGGATTATGTGTATTATCATTCCAAGTGTATGAAGCGTAACTTCCCGCAGAAATTACAAGTGCATTACCCGTACATAAGTTTGTATCACTGCCAATATCAACCGGCATTAAGTTATATTGAGCATTAACAGTAATCATTGTAGTATCATAAGGCTTAACAGGGTCATCGGATTGAATTATCAGTTTGAATGGATGTGTTCCTTGAGATAAAAGATGTCTGTTAATGTTTATGTTTATTTGTGTTGAATCGCCTACATTAATAGCGCCTGAACTAGTGCTTAAATTTATCCAGCCTAATATTGGGGAAGCATTTGTTGTAAAACTTGCTCCACTTACAGTTCCATTATGTCCATTGCCGGATAAATCTGCAACTGTAGAACCATTTACTTTATTAAATGCCCAATAACCAATTAGTCCTATTTCATTTCCTACAAGAATATGATTTTTCGCATAGCTAATTTGACTTTGGCTTCTTTCGTTATTCCAAATTCTTACCTCATCAATGCTTCCCGAGAAATAATTACTATAATAACCTGGATCTCCACCAATAGTTGGATAATTATAAGCTGTGTAATTAGAATTAACAATTGCTGATTTTGCTAATTGCCCATTAATATATAAACGAATTGTTGTACCATTAAATGCACAGGCTACATGGTACCAAACTCCGGCAGAAACTGTAAAGTTATCAGCAATAAGCGCTTGACTATAACCACTTTGCGATCTGTACAATGAGGCAAATTTACCATCAACCATACAGATACCCCAAGTATTATATCCATAAACAGAACCTGCAATTAATTTATTTCCATAAGATAAAACATCTGGTTTTGCCCAAGCTTCAACAGTCCATTTAGTACCTGGAGATAAATAACCTAAGTTTACATAATTATTGATTCCATTAAATTGTAATGCCCCTTTTTCTTGATTTTCAACAAAAGCACTCCAATTTAGAGGAACAATTCCCGGATTTTTAATTTTAAACGGTGTTGTAAACTGACTATCGCAAGCAAAATTAACTGTTATTTGATCGGGCAATGTAATAATCTCAGGAGCACCTAATGTTTTAGCTTTTATTACAATATTTACATTTCCTGCATTGCTTGTAATTCTTAATGTATCAATATAGCTTCCAACATTAAGTGTTGAAAATGTTAAATTAACTGCAGCAGAATCTCTTGGTAGAATGGTTAATGTTGATGGATTAAATGTAAATTCGGATAAATCATGTGTAATATTGGTAATTTTCAACGTATCGCAACCGGTATTTTTAATGTATAATGATTTTGTTGAAATTGCTCCAATCATAACAGTATCCATAATTAACAGATTATTATAAATTGTAATTATTGGATTTGCTTTAATTTTCAAATTTACAGGAATTGTTATTTGTGCATGAACAGGATCGTTTGTATTAATAATTACCTGAGAAAGATAATTACCATTAATCAATCCTTGTCCATCAATAGTTAACTGAACTGTAGTAGAATCTCCAATAGCAACCGTACCCGATGAAGGATTAATATTATTAATATTTACAGTATTAATATTTAGTTCATCTATAGACCAGTGGTCGCAACATGAACCA
>CAYTJB010000087.1:9262-11228 GCA_964437995.1 uncultured Bacteroides sp.
CTTAATTGACGCCATCTGAAACGTGTATTAAAACTTTGAGCAGCAGTAGGAATTGGAGTTTGAATAGCTGTAAAATATGAATAACTTCCTGTATAAAAAGTTTGAATAGTATTCCAAGAAGAACCATTATTGATAGAGTATTCAAGAACAACGTCTTCGCCTCCGTCGGCTTGCTCACACGGACTTCCACCTGAACCACTAATTTTTAGATAGAATGAAATATTTCCACCTGCAACTGTATTTAACGATTTTGTTGAAGCTTCTCTTGTTCCATCTCCTCCAAAATAAAGAGCATTGTTTCCGTAAGCAGTTCCACATGATGCTGCAGAAGTTGCATTTGAAATACTACTCCAATTTGGATTATTAATTCCATTATCAAAATTGTCGGACATTCCAACACCACCTAAAACTCCACTCCAATTCAATATTTCATTTCCGGTATTTCTTATTTTGAAGTATTTTGTTATGCTTTGATTACAAACAGTTAAAGTATCGGTAAATGATGTTGGATTTACAGATGCAACAGGAGCAGCTACAGCCACAGCGTGTACAAATAGTTGTTGATTTCCAGCATTTGTAATAAATTGCAATGTATCGTTATAAACGCCAACATTAATAGGATTAAATGTAACTTTAAGTTTTGCCGTATCTCTTGGCAGTACAATAAAAGAAGACTGGTTAAGAGCAAAAACAGAGTTGTTATGTGTAATATTTGTAACTTTAAGTGTATCGCAACCTGTATTAGTAAAATATATTGAGTCGGTAATTGATGCTCCTGCCATTATACTATCTATGCATAAATCTACTGTTAGCATTTGTAGTTGTGGGCTTCCTGTTAAAACAAGATGTGTTGGAACAATAACTAATTGACGCAAAGGATCATTTGAAGTAATGCCAATTCCCGAATAATGATTTCCACTATTTAAACCGGTAGTAATAAATGTTACTTGTACATTCGTTGAATCTCCAATATTTAATACTCCATCATAAGGATATACATCAATACCCGGACTCTTAACTTTAGCACCTGAAACAGTTCTTGTTACATTATACAATACACCTTTTTTATCATTGTTAAAACTATAAACTGTATCACCCGAAACCTCATTAAATCCCCATAATCCTATCAAACTTGGTGTCGGAACAACCATAGATTCTTTATAATAATTCCTAATATCAGTAGCTGTACGATTTTCGCTCCACATACGAAATTCATCAATTTCGCCATTAAAGTAATAGTTTGAATAAGTATGATAACCAATACCTAATCTTACATCTGAAATTGTTGTAGGCCAATTAGGATTATAATAAGAGTTTGAAACAACATTTCCATCATAATATGTCCATACTCTATTAAGAGTTATATCCCAACTTACAGCTACATGATGCCAGTTTCCAATATCAATATTATTTGTAATTATATAACTATTATATGTATTGCCATTATCATTACCAACTGTTAAATACAAATTATTATAACTTTGATACACATTAATTCCTTTCCAGTTATAATTAACACCCGATGATGAGAATAAAACTTTTGTATCATAATTTGTACTTGCTTTCATCCAAAACTCAACTGTGCCTTTTTGAGGCATTGTACCAAAATTACCAAATCTTACTTCTGAACTACTACCACTAAACGATAATGATTTTTCGGCACCTTTACTAAAATATGCGTTCCAATTTAATGTAGCATTTCCGTTATTTTTAACTATCATATTGTAATATATCGTATCAGAACAATTGCTTGTATTTACCAAGAAACTATCAGGTGCCAATACCAATTGAGGTGTTGGTAAAACATTTCCGCTCACATATAAATGTCTTGTTTCACTATTATTTATTATTGTAAGTGTATCAGTATGTAATCCTTGTATTAATGTGTTGAAATTAACTTGTATGTCAGCAGAATCTCTTGGCATTATAAAAGATGGAAAAACAGGATTAAACGCTACATCATTAT
>CAYTJB010000088.1:0-1702 GCA_964437995.1 uncultured Bacteroides sp.
ATATCATACCCCGATTGCAGCAATGGCAACATAATGTTTATAGCATTAAGCGATAGTTTTTCATCTATTGCCTATTAATAACTTTTTCATATTACCGTTTTCCTTTGCTAATAAATACAAAATATAAGGTGCAAATACAATAATTCCCATAATCATTGATACTACTCCAAATATTATTGACGTTGCAGAAAATTTATTTCTCCACATTATCCATATACCTGACGATGTTAAATAGCAACTAAAATCTAAGTTAAATTGCCCATTCCAATTTAAGGAAGTTATATTGTCTGTGAAAATTTGAAATAAAGTCAATCCTTCATTTTTTACAGCATATACAGTATAAACTACTAAAGCAATAGTTTGAATAATCAATAAGGATTTTAATAAAGTCTGTTTAATGTTTAATTGTGTCATTTTTTTTAATTTTTAAATTATGGCACAAAATTAGTATTAAGAAACGAAGAATTTTAGTCACTACCGTACAATAATAACTAAACAAAATTACTTACAATTTTCTTTAAGTAAATAAAGTAATCCATTAACCACTTATTATTTAGATTGTCAGCTGTAATTTGCAAATAAAAATTTTCAAGTGCTAATTCAAATATACTTTCCAATTGTTTTTGAGTGAGTTTTAAGTCTAAATCTCTTACCCATAGCATTACAAAAGCATTTCCAACTATTTCGTTAGATTTTCTTAAAACGTCAGAGAATATCTTACTGTCCCTATTTATTCGTAACCGTCTATTAAATAGTATGTCTGTTTTATGTTCAATAATAATATTAATTAGTTCGGGATTAATATTTTTTGCGTTTTGTTCCTTTTTTGCAATTATGTGTGACTGTTCAATATGATATTCAAGCAATTCCTCAACAAATGATTCAAGGTCTGCGAAGAAATGATAAAATGAAGATTTGCTTTTACCTACCTTCTTTGCAAGTGGCTCAACTTTTAGTCCGATTTGTCCTGATAGAGCAAAACAATCATAACCAGTTTTAATCCAAATTTCTTTATTGTTTGTCATTTCGTCTGGTTTTTAATGTTACCACTAACTATTCACTAATCCAAGTTTCAAGTCCTTGTTTTGTAAATTCGTAGCGTTGTACGCTTCCTCCAAATTTTTCCAATGATTTAATAACTTCGTATCTTGTATTTCCCGGACAATAGAAAAAGATAAAGCCTCCACCACCGGCACCGGAAATTTTTCCTCCTGAAGCTCCTGCTTTTAGGGCAGTTTCGTATAAATCTTCAAATAATGTGGTTGTAATGCCTTCAGCCATTTGCTTTTTGTATTGCCAGCCCATATTTAAGATTTCGCCTATTTGATTTAATTCGCCTTTCAACAAAGCTTCTTTCATCATAACAGATTGTTCTTTAAGCTTGTGCATAGCTTCTATGGATTTAGTATTTTTAGCATTCACGTTTTTTTGTTGTTGCTGTATAATATCCGATGAGTTGCGGCTGGTTTGTGTGTAAAAAAGAACAATATTATATGATAATTCGTTCATTATACGGTCTTTAATTCGCAATGGATTGATAATTACTTTATCGTTTTCGTAAAATTCCATAAAATTAAAACCACCAAAAGTTGCTGCATATTGGTCTTGTTTTCCGCCAGCCATTGCCATATCAACTCTTTCGATTTCGTAAGCTAAATGAGCTAAATCGTATTCGCCCAAAGGCAACGAAAGCCATTCGGCA
>CAYTJB010000088.1:1846-11086 GCA_964437995.1 uncultured Bacteroides sp.
TTCCCGTATATTTTTTCACAATTTTACTGTAAATAGCTTTAAGCAAATCTGCTTTCCCATCCATTGGAAGTTGCAATTCAGAGGTATATTCATGATTTTCAACTTTATCATTTAATTTGAAAACGATTTTGCCATCTGTACGAGGATGAATATTGGCATAAGCATACATGCTAATGGTTGCATTGAGGATAGCTCCGCCATAAATATCGGAGTAGGGCGAAACATCGGTTCCGCCTCCAGCTAAACCTATTCTGAGAGGAGCTTTGCTTCTGATTATCATTGCTTTGCTATTTTAAATAATTCGTAAATTGTTGCTGTCATTCTGCTCCAAAGATACTTTTGCTTTTCTTTCAAAATACCTTCTGCAAAATATTCTATTTTATTATTTTCATAAGAATCAACCAATTGATCTGCAATATCTTTAGGATTTGCTTCAACTACATAACCTGCAATTCCGTTGGGAACTATTTCGGGCAAACCGCCAACATTGGTAACCAACATAGGCTTATTGAAGTGATAACATATTTGTGTAACACCGCTTTGTGTAGCATTTTTATAAGGTTGAACCACCATATCAGCCGCACAAAAATAATTTCCTACTTCGTTATCAGGAATAAAATCTGTTTTTAACACAATATGCTCACTGAGGTTTAGTTGTTCAATTAAATCAATATAAGGTTTTGAGTCTTCGTAAAATTCTCCTGCTATGATAAGCTTTGCAGGAAATTTGCGTAAGCGTTCATCAGCAAAAGCTTGAAGTAATAAGTCCAAACCCTTGTATGCTCTTATAAATCCAAAAAAAAGCAGATATGAATGTTGATTATCAAGCCCAATATTTGCTAATGCAGTTTCTTTACTCATAATTTCGCCAAAATTATCGAACAAAGGGTGTGGACAAAAGGCTTTGGCTTTGTTTTTATCGAAAAAAGCAATATCGTTCAAGACTGATTTTGACATTGCTACAAATCCATCAACAGGTTTTACGAAGTAATTGGTTAATTGATTATCGCCTATTCGTTTTTCGTGAGGAATAATATTATCAACAATGCAGATAACTTTCGTTTTTCGATTTTTCTTAACAATACGTGCAATAGTCCCAAAACACGGAGCCATAAATGGCAACCAATACTTAATAATTAGTAAATCAGGGTTTTGTTTCTTAATTTCTTTCCCGATTTTAATCCAATTCAATGGATTAATAGAATTGACTTTTACACGAATATCTATTTCTTTAGGTGTTTCCCAATCAGCAAATTGCGATTTGCCAGGGAATAAAAAATTAGGATATTGCAAACTAAAAGTATATATCGTAACTTTATGTCCTTCATCTTGCAATTGTTTGGCTAAGCGTTCGTTATACGTAGCCAAGCCGCCCCTAAAAGGATGTGCAGTTCCAAGAATGACGATGTTAAGTTTGTTGCTCATTTTTATTATGTTGTGAGGAGCAAAAATACGAAATGAATTGATAAAATATACTATTTTAGTAAGCATATTTTTTTAGTAAGAATGATTTATTAACAAAGAGTGTTTGTACAAAAGAAAAATATTATCTTTGGCATCTGGAAAAATAATTAACTAATGAACACATTTGTATAAAAAATTGAAATTAAGTAATTATTTATTTTATAATAATATTATACTGCATAATTATAATTAAAAATTTTAATCAACATATATTAAAATCATAACAATGAATGATTTAGAGAAATACTTTAGAGAAAATAATAAAAGACTTATTCATAAGTGGATTCACTATTTTGATATTTACGACAGGCATTTTGCCAAATTTAGAGAAAAAGAGATAACAATTCTTGAGATTGGCGTTTCGCATGGAGGAAGTTTGCAAATGTGGAAAAATTATTTTGGAGGAAAAGCCAAAATTTATGGTATTGATATTAATCCTTTATGTAAAGAATTTGAAGAAGAAAACATTAAGATATTTATTGGTTCACAGTCTGATAGAAATTTTTTAAAAGAAGTAAAAAGGTCAATTCCTCCAATTGATATTCTTATTGATGATGGTGGGCATACTATGCTTCAGCAAATTGTGAGTTATGAAGAATTATTTGATTGTGTTAAAGATAACGGTATTTATTTATGCGAAGATATACATAGTTCATATTGGTTAAAATATGGTGGAGGATATAAAAGGAAAGGAACATTTATTGAATATAGCAAAAATTTTATTGATTCTTTAAACGCCCACCATTCAGAGCAAAGTGTATTAAAAGTAAATTCTTTTACAGAAAGTGTTGATTCCATTCATTACTACGACAGTATTTTAGTAATCGAAAAAAAGAAAAGAGAAAAACCCATTAACGAAATGACCGGTAATATGAGCTTTCAAATTCCTGATGGAAACCTCAGTTTTATTGCTAAAGCTAATGGGAAAATTTTGCGAACGCTTATAAGTACTGTAAATGAAATTTTGCGATTTTTTAGGTTGGGTAGTTTTATTTGGCGATAAACAGTTGTTAAATAACTACTTATAAGTATCCATATTACTCAAAACATTTAAATCGACAGATATTTATATGCGGGAATTACTTCAATTTCAAAACCATTTTCTTTTATAAAATCGGCATTAGCAAAGCACACAATTGTAGCTTTATGCTGTTTAAAGAACCGCATAGCTTGATACAAACCGTTCAACTCACGTTTTAAATTATCAGGTGTAAGTTCGTAACATACTTGTACTAATTCTTGAACTTTCCCGTTTTTCATCGCTACAAAATCGCATTCGCCTTTTTCATCGAAATAATAAAGCTCGGTATATTTTCTTCGTAAATGTAAGAATATAAGATTCTCTAATTTTCGACCAATATCTTCTGTCATCGTATTTGAAATAATATCTATTAAACCCAAATCAATGGCATATACTTTTCGAGGATTAATAAGTTGTGCCTTTGTAGAATGGCTATACATTGGCAAAAAAGAAACAAGATAAGATAACTCTAAATGCGAAAACCATGTTAAAATAGTGCTGGTTGCACCAATTGAAAGTGGT
The DNA here is from genome assembly GCA_964437995.1 of uncultured Bacteroides sp. GTDB lineage: Bacteria > Bacteroidota > Bacteroidia > Bacteroidales > JACABE01 > JACABE01. Next base: position 4,854 of record CAYTJB010000088.1, read on the forward strand.
TGTTTTAGTTTACTTGCCGATATTCGATTGCCGATATTCGAAATAAGATAAGAAGCCAATCGTTGAAGGCTTTTTAAGTCTTTTATTCCAAAACGTGTAACAATATCACGAATTAGCACATCATTAAAAAGTGTAGCAAGTTGTTCTTCGTCGCCAGTTTTTAAAAATTCAGGAAACCCACCACAAAGCATATAAGCTTTTAAACTTTCTACGGAAGGTGTTAACGTCTTAAAAGAGAGAAACTCGCTGTAAGAAAATGGGAAAAGCTCTTGTGTAATATGACGACCAGTAAGTTTTGTTCCTAATTCTTTGCTAAGCAATGAAGCATTTGATCCAGTGATAATTACTTGATATCCATCGTCTAATTTTTGACGAACATACATTTCCCAACCCTCAACTAATTGTAATTCATCAAAAAAAAGTGTGGTCGCATTTTTGTGTGTTATAAGATGGTCTAAGCGAGCAAAATCTAACAGCGAAAATTCATATAAATGTGGAGATTCAAAGTTTAGATAAAGAACCTTATCAAGGTCCATATTTTTCATCATTTGCATTAAAAGAGTGCTTTTTCCGCAACGTCTTACACCCGAAATAATCAAGGCATGTGAAGATAAACTTTGCAAAGCTGGAATAAATTCTCGCTTTAAACCGTTATCTTTCAATACTAATCGCTTTTTTTGTTGCTCTACAACAAAGCCTATAACACTTTCTAATATCATACAAATTAAATTTGTTTGATGCAAAAATACGAATTTGTTTGATTAAATCAAACAAATTCGTATTTTTATAAACTACAAATTGATATTTCCTAACACTGTCAATTGTTTAAATGTTTTTCATTATTTCCTTACAAATAAACTCAGCGGCTTTCCCATTACCAAATATTGGCGGAAAATTTGTAATATTTTTCGATAAAAGAACATTGGCTGCGTTAATTATCTTGATTTCGTCAGCATCTGCAATGATGGAACTACCATGTTCTGTAAGTTCTATCCATTCTGTTTGTGGACGCAGAATAATACAAGGTTTTTGTAAAAAATAAGCTTCTTTTTGAACACCACCCGAATCGGTAACTACTAATATTGAGTGTTGTTCTAACTCAATCATATCAAGAAAAGAAACAGGTTCAATAATCTTTATATATTTGCTCAATATTAATTGATTATAAACATCTGTTAAAAGATTTTCTTTTAAAATTTTAGCAGTTCGAGGATGTAAAGGAATTACAAAATCAATATTTTTATTTTCGGCAATAGTTAGCATTGCTTTAAATATACTCGACAAACGTTTGGGATTATCTGTATTATTATCGCGATGAATAGTAGCTAAAGCGTAAGTGTTTTTTTTAAGATTATTTTTTTTGAGAATTTCGCTCTTTTTGGAGGCAATTTCCGAAAAGTGAAGTGTATTATCAAACATAATATCGCCACAATGGTATATTTTAGGATTATCGGCAGTATAAGGTAGTTGATTATTGGTTGCAAAACCTTCTTTTATCAAATTATTATATCCGGTTTGTGTAGGCGAAAAAAGCAAGGTAGAACAGTGGTCGCAGAGGATACGATTGATTTCTTCGGGCATTGTTTTATTAAAAGAACGCAATCCGGCTTCAATATGCACAATTTTGCAATGTATTTTTGAAGCTGCTATTGCTCCTGCCAACGTAGAATTGGTATCGCCATACAAAATCATGCAATCCGGCTTTTCTTTAATGATAATATCCTCAATACCTCTAATCATTTCAGCAGTTTGAATGCCGTGTGTTCCAGATCCAACATTTAGGTTATAGTCGGGTTGAGGTATTTGTAATTCACTAAAAAAAACTTCCGACATATTGGCATCGTAATGTTGCCCAGTATGTACAATAATTTCCTCGATAACCTCTTTATAATTATTTCGGATAGCTCTGCTAATTGCCGAAGCTTTTATTATTTGTGGTCTGGCGCCAATAATTGTTACTATTTTTAGTTTTTTAGACATTTTGATTTTTTATATTTTTAATTTTTTACCGTGCTTTTTTGCATGTGATATGCTTGCATTTAACTCAAAACCAATTAATAAGATGATGGCATTGAAATAAATCCACATCAATATAATTATCAGCGTTCCAATGGAACCATACAACGCATTGTATTTAGAGAAATTTGCAACATAATAATTAAATCCTAAAGTAGAAATTAAAGTCAAAACAGTTGCTAATGTAGAACCTGCTGATATAAACTTAAATGTTTTCTTTTTTGCAGGAGCAAAATAATATAAAAACGATACTCCAAAAAACAACATTGCTAATAACACAATCCACCTACTTGCAAATAACAGATATATAGTCAGTTGTCCTTTCAAGATGCCATAATCAACTAAGTAATGCAACAGAAAAGAGCCAATTGTAATGAGCGAAATTGAAATTATTAGCAAAACAGATAAGATAAGTACCAAGAAAACTGAAATTAATCGTTGTTTTATCCACGAGCGAGTTTCTACGGTGTGATAGGTTTTGTTAAAAGCCTCAATAATAGCATTTACGCCGTTGGTTGCAAAATATAATGTCATAATAAAACCTACTGATAGCAAACCACTTCTTTTGTTGGTAATAATATCGCTAATAGTTGATTTTACGGTTTCAAAAGCATTTGCAGGTAAAAATGCTTGTAAAATTTCAAAAAGTGTAGATTGAAAATTACTTATGGGTAAATAAGGTATTAATGTGAAAAAAAATATGATAGCAGGAAATAATGCCAAGAAAAAATTAAAAGATAAGGAAGAAGCTCTTTGTGTAATAGAACCTTTTTGGATTCCTTTAAAAAAGAATAAAGAAACATCATAAAACGGAATACCATCAAAACCAGGCAATACCAATCGTTTCGAGAAACTAATAATTAAATATATTGGTTTCCAGCGGATAAATTTTTGATAAATTTCTTCTATGTTGTGGCGAGAGAGCTTAAGCATTTAATTTTTCTATATCGTAAATTTATAAAAGCGTTTTGTTTTACTAATACTTTATTTTTGTCATGCTGATCCCGAAGTTTCGGGAGAAGCATCTCATTAATAATCAAGATTTTATTGAGATTCCTCGCTCACTCGGAATGACAAAAGATACCGTATTTAAACTAATAACTTAATAACCAATAACTTTAAAAAAACTCAATAAGCCTTTAAGCTCAAATCTAAACTTTTGATATGATGCGTTAGCGAACCTACTGATATATAATCAACTCCTGTTTCTGCATATTTTCGAAGTGTTGATTCTGTAATTCCGCCGGAAGCTTCCGTTTCATATCGCTTATCAATAATTTCAACTGCTTTTTTTAGGTTTTCTGGGGTAAAATTATCAAGCATAATTCTGTGGATGCCTCCAATTGCTAAAACTTTCTGCAATTCATCAAAATTACGAACTTCAATTTCAATTTTTAAATTCTTATTTTTAGATTTCAAATAGTTTTTAACGTTAGTTATCGCATTTTCAATTCCTCCCGAAAAATCAACATGATTGTCTTTAATCATAATCATATCGTATAAACCAAAACGATGATTTTCGCCACCACCGGATTTTACAGCCATTTTTTCTAAAAAACGAAGGTTTGGTGTGGTTTTTCGGGTATCAAGTAATTTAGTATTCAGTCCTGCAAGCATTTTTACCATACAGTTTGTTTTGGTAGCAATACCACTCATGCGTTGCAAAAAGTTTAACGCCAAACGTTCCGAAGAAAGCAATGAAACAGGGTTTCCCTCTACCGTAAAAACAATATTAGCCGGTTTTACAGTATCTCCATCGTTCATTAATTGAGTAAATTTAACAGATTTATCAACTTTTTCGAAAACCTTACGAGCTATTTCGATACCGGCAATAATTCCTTCTTCTTTTACCAATAACTTAGCCCTACCAAAACTACCGACAGGAATACAAGAAAGTGAGGTATGATCGCCATCGCCGAGGTCTTCTAAAAGGGCATTTTCAATAATTTCATCAATCGTCATGTGAGTTGAAAGTTTATAAAGTTTCAAAGTTCATAAAGTAAAAAAGTTTGCAAAGTGTTGATTTACTGTTTACTACAAACTGTTTACTGTTTACTGTTCACTTTTTATCATTATCAAATTGAAGTTGTTGGATATAGCTTTTGTTTGAAATAGTTTTTACCAAAAAATAAGTTCTAAAATTCCCTTTATTGGTAACTAACGTACCAATTGCATAATTGCTTCCATCAGAAGATGTTCCTTGCGATTTGATTTCGAATGATTTAGGTGTGTATTTTGTAAAAAATTCTTTCATAATTTGCTCGGCTTGGGCTTTGCTAAAAGTACCTTCTTTATCAAGAACGGTCAAATCAATGGTTGAGTTAAAATAAACTGCTAATTCTGAAGCACTTCCTTTACGGATGGCATCAGCAATATTTTTGGTAATATCTGCTAATGAATTTTCGGATAATACGTTAATGGATGTAAAACCCGATGCTATTACAAACGTTAAAATTATTGCAATTTTTTTCATGATTATGTTTGATTTAAATAATTAATATGCTATTTGTTCTGTTTAGGCTCTCTTTTGTCATCTCGCTTTTTGTCATGCTGACGAAGGAAGCATCTCATTAAATATATGTATTTTTAATTTCATTAAGATTCCTCGCTATTGCTCGAAATGACAAAATGACTTATTATAGTAAAATAAGGAAATTTGCATATTTCCTCATTTTTTCTTACAATTAATAAACCTATTTAACTACAAAAAAACAACCAAACTCAATTATTTTGATTTTTTTTAAATGTTTAATGCAAATTTACATTATTTTTGGATTGCAAAGAGTTTATTTTATAAAATTTCACTAAAAACGTAACAATGAACGTTTTATTATTGATGATTGGCAAAACCGAAGATGATTATTTAAAAAATGGCATCACAATTTTTGAAAAAAGGTTGAAACATTATGTCAATTATCAAACAATTGTAATTCCTTCGCTTAAAAACGCTAAGAATTTAACTGCTGATGATTTTAAATTAAAAGAAGGCGAGGAGATTTTAAAACATGCTGTGAAAGCAGATTTTGTAATACTTCTCGACGAAAAAGGAAAACAGTTTCGCTCAAAAGAATTTGCAAATTTTTTACAAAAACAAATGAACACTGGTATTAAAAACTTGATGTTTGTGGTAGGTGGAGCTTTTGGCTTTAGCGATAAGGTGTATGAAAAAGCTGATATGAAACTATCTTTATCGGAAATGACTTTTTCGCATCAAATGATTCGGCTTTTGTTTACCGAACAGTTATACAGAGCTTTTACAATTCTTAAAAACGAACCTTATCACAATGAATAAACTTACAACAGAATTCAAACAAAGTTATTTTCTCAAATTTTACTTATTACCATTATTAATAGTGTGGGTAATAAGTTTGGTATTCCTGTTTGCAAAGGGCTATAACGATAGTTTTCTGATACTCAACAGCTATCATTCAGTTTGGCTCGATTACCCAATGCTACTGTTAACCATGTTGGGCGATGCTGGATTTATGGCGGTTGTATTGATATTTCTACTTATCAAAAAACAGCCTTTTCAGCTGACTTTGCTACTCATTACATTAATTGCATCGGGTATTTTAGCTCAATTGTTAAAGCACAATATATTTGACGATTGGCATCGTCCGTTATACTTATTTAAAGAACAAGTACATACGGTAGCTAATTATTTACTGAACCATCATTCGTTTCCAAGTGGGCATAGCACTACGGTAGCTGCTGTTTTCACTATGTTGGCGTATTTTCGCAGGGAACACAAAATAGAAATTGTATTTTATGCCTTCGTTTGTCCTTTAATAGCTTACACACGCATTTATTTAGGAATTCATTTTTTAGGCGATGTTGTGTTCGGGATTTTACTTGGCTTTATTTGCTCAGTGCTGATTATTTTTTTCATAAAACCATTTGATATTAAACTAAAAAATTGGGTAATTTTCGCATTAAGAATTTCTTCGGTAATAGCATCTGTTATTATTTTGGTAGCGTTTTTTAGGAAATATCTTTAAACAGTGAACAGCGAATAAAAAAGAGTTTGTAGATTTGAACTGCACCCCAAGAAGAACTTCAACTTAACCCCTAACTCCAACAAAATTTAGGTAAAAATCATAAAAAAGTGCGATAACAAAATGTTATCGCACTTTTTATGTACTTTTGCACATACGTAATTGGTATCATAATACCAATACGCAATATGTAATAGTCCCAAAAAGGCTGGACTAAACATC
>CAYTJB010000089.1:0-6315 GCA_964437995.1 uncultured Bacteroides sp.
AGTTTGCCAAAAACAGATGATTTTGAAACACTTGCAGGCTTAATTACCCACTTTCACGAAAGCATTCCTAATTTGAGTGATGAAATAATTATTGACAATTTTATATTTACCATCCTCGAAGCCGGCGAAACACGCATTGAAAAAGTGAATGTAAGAATAAATGTTGAGTAATACTGATTTTGCAAAAAAATGCGTGAAAAAACATTATAAATTCCAAAAAAAAATGTAAATTTGCCAACTATTTTAAAAAAAGAACTATGGCTGTTATAGGAACAATAAGAAAAAGATCAGGCTTGCTAATTATTTTAATTGGTATTGCTATTGCTGGATTTGTGTTGCAAGATGCATTTAAAAGCACTAAAGGATTCGAAAACAAAAAATTAGGTGTTGTTAATGGTACTGATATTACCTATCCTGAATTTGAAAGAAAAATGGAAGCTCAAGTTGAGCAAATTAAGCAACAACAACGTAAAGAAAATCTTAGCTCTCAAGAATTATTTCAAATTCGTCAAAGTGTTTGGAACCAATTGGTAAGTGATATATTGATGGGAAAAGAATACGAAGAACTATCCATAGAAGTTTCGCCTGACGAAATGAATGATATGTTTTATGGTAAATTCTTACACCAATTTATTGTTCAAAATTTTACCAATCCCAAAACAGGACAAGTTGATCGCCAAAGGGTAATGCAAGTTATTAATGGTTTTGACCAAATGAAACCAGAAGAACAAAAACAATGGAAATCAATTGAAGAATACATCAAATCTGATAGAATTCGTACTAAATACAACAACCTTATTACTAAGAGCTTTTACATGCCCAAAGCTTTCGCTAAAAAAGCGTATGAAGCTCAAAACGATGTTGTAAAATTACGTTTGGTTTCTGTTGATTATACCAGCGTTTCTGATAGTGCGGTTAAATTAACTGATAAAGATTATGAAACGTACTACGAAGAACACAAAGCAGAATTTGAACAAGAGCCATCAAGAGATGTTGATTACGTAATGTTTGAAGTGCTTCCTTCAAAAGAAGACGTGGATGCAACTACCAAACAAGTGAATGAATTATTTGCTGAATTCCAAACCTCAACTAATATACCTGAATTTGTAAATTCAGTTTCTGATGTACGCTACGATAGCACTTTCAAAAAAAGAGGTGTTTTACCATATAGTATTGATTCAGCTATGTTTAATGCAAGTGCAGGTACAATTATTCCTCCATTTATGGACAATGGCTCATTTAAAATGGCTAAATTAATGGATGTTCAATTACGTCCCGATTCAATGAAAGCAAGACATATACTTATTTCATTTCAAGGAGCTTATGGCGCCGCTGAAACTGTGAAAAGGAGCAAAGAAGAAGCTAAAAAAATGGCTGATAGCATAAGAGTAATTGCTCAAAAAGATACTGCAAGTTTTGCTTTAACAGCAGTTTCAACTTCAGATGACCCATCTGCTAAAGAAAACAAAGGAGATTTGGGTTGGTTTGAAGATCAAAAAATGATAGCTTCTTTTAATGACGCAGTTATTAAAGGTAAGGTTGGAGATGTTGTAGTAGTTGAATCTCCTTTCGGTTACCATATTATTAATATTACCGGCAAAAAAGTACCCGAAAAGAAAGTACGTGTAGCAATAGTTTCGCGTAGTTTAACCGCAAGTAACCAAACCTACAAAAATGTATTTACACAAGCCAATAAATTTGCCAGCGAAAATACAACCGTAGAACAATTTGAAGCTACTATCAAAAAAGAAGGTTTAAACAAACGTACTGCAGAATACATTCAACCCATGTCTGATAATATTCCTGGTGTTGAAAATGCAAGAGAATTAGTTAGATGGGCATTCAACGAAGAAACTAAGAAAAACGATGTTTCAAAACAAGTATTTGAATTTGAAAATAAATTTGTAGTAGCTGTAATTAAAGAAGTTCGTGAAAAAGGAATTGCTCCATTGGCTCAAGTTAAACAAAGACTTGAATCTCTTGTAAAAAGAGATAAAAAAGCAGTTATGATTCAAGAAAAATTAAAAACTGCATTAACTTCTATAAAAGACCTTAACCAATTAGCAGTTAAATTCAACACACAAGTTGATACCGTTCCACAATTGAATTTTGCAGCATACAATGTTGGTAGAAAAGTCTATGAACCCGAAGTGATTGGTACTACTTTTACACTAAAAAAAGCAGCAATTTCTAAACCTATCAAAGGATATAGCGGTGTGTATGTAGTAACCGTTGATGATATTGTTAAAGCACCTGCAGCAAAAGACTACACAATGCTTAAAATGCAAATGGAAGGCATGTTCCAACAAAGAGTAGGAAATGAAGCTTATAAAGCAATTCAAGACAAAGCAAAAATTGAAGATAACAGAATATTTTTCTATTAAACTCAATTATTATCATATAAAAAAAGACGCTCTGTAAAGCGTCTTTTTTTATTATTTTAAACATTTTATTGCCAAATTTTTTGTAAAATTGCATCTCTAAAACGCTAAAATGAATATATTTATAACTAAAGGGTTAATTTTAAAGTTTTTAAAATTCGGCATTGTTGGCGCTTCGGGTGTAATTGTTGATTTTGGGTTTACTTACCTTTGCAAAGAAATTTTTAAAATTCAAAAATACGTAGCCAATGCCATTGGTTTTACCATTGCAGCAAGTTCTAATTATTTGTTCAATAGGATTTGGACTTTCCATAGCCAAAACCCCGAAATTGGCATAGAATATAGCAAATTTCTTTTTATTTCCCTTATAGGACTTGGAATTAACACGCTAATATTGTGGACGTTGGTTAGCAAATTCAATAAAAACTTCTATGTTTCCAAGTTATTTGCCATTGCAGTAGTAACTGTTTGGAATTTCTTTATTAACTTGATGTTTACGTTTGTTTAATACAGGCAAACACACTTCTGTAGAATAAGAATATTTACTCAAAAAATCCTTATTGGGAGAGTGATGATAAATCTTAAAAAATTTGACAACTATTTAGCAGACAAATCTTCTTTAATTTCTGTAGTTTCCTTGTGTTTAAAAAATCTTTTTTGGAAGATAATTAACATCATAACACCCACAGAAATAGAGGAATCGGCAATATTAAAAACCGGACGGAAAAAGATAAACTCTTCGCCACCCCAAAAAGGAAACCATGCAGGATAATGTCCTTGTATAATCGGGAAATAAAACATGTCAACTACTTTTCCATGCAAAAAAGTTCCGTAACCGCCATCAGCAGGGAATAATTGAGCTACATTAAAATAACTTTCATTAAAAATTAACCCATAAAAGGCACTGTCGATAATATTTCCAATAGCACCGGCAAAAATCAACGACATGCAAACAATATAAAGCTTATCGGTATTTTCTTTTATCAATTTTAACAAATACCAACCAATACTGGCAACAGCAACTATTCTGAAAAGGCTTAAAATTAACTTGCCATAGCCACCACCAAATTTCATTCCGAAAGCCATACCTTCGTTTTCGGTAAAATGAATAATAAACCAATTGCTGCCAAATACATGAATTTCATCTCCAAGTTGCATGGTAGTTTTTATCCATATTTTTACGATTTGGTCAATCAAAAGAATAAGAAAAATAATGAGAATAGATTTTTTTAACATTTTCTGAATTTATTAAAATTTACATAGCAAAAAAGTATAAGGAAGTCTTAAAACTTCCTTATACTTTTTTACATTAAAAAACCTAACGTGCTTTTTAAAGTTTTATTTTCTTTCATTTTGTTGAAGCTTGGCATCAATGCTAAGGGTAGCATGAGGAACTATTCTCAAGCGTTCTTTTGAAATTAATTTACCTGTTTCCCTACAAATTCCGTAAGTCTTATTTTCAATTCTTATCAACGCATTTTCCAATGATTGAATAAACTTATCCTGACGAGCAGCCAATTTTGAGTTTTCTTCTTTCGACATTACTTGATAGCCTTCTTCTAATACCTTAAAAGTAGGAGAAGTATCCATAATATCATTTCCACCACTTGTGGTAAATGCTTCGGTAAGAATTTCTAAATCTTGGCGTGCTTTTTCAAGCTTTTTCAAAATTATTTCTTTGAATTCTTGTAATTCTTCATCAGAATATCTTGTTTTTAAAGATTCCTGTTCTTTTTCTTTATTTATCATAACTTTTTCTTTTTTAAATCATAATTTACAAATACCAATGAAAATTTTTATTTCATCGTTTAATTCTACTTCTACTTTATTTTCATTGCTAATAGCCTCAACTAACTTTATTGATTCGGATAAAGTTTCAGAACAAATATACGAATAATTATTGCTCAAAGGTAAACTAATTGTATCGTTTTTTTCAATTTCTACTAAAATTTTATCAGTAACCTCATAATTAAGCTCTTTGCGAAGATTTTGAATGCGATTTACCAATTCTCTGGCAATTCCTTCTTCAATTAATTGCTCTGTTAGGGTTATATCCAATGCCACCGTTAAAACGCCCATGTTAGCAACTACCCAACCCGGAATGTCTTCGGTAATAATTTCAACATCAGACAATAACAAATCAACCGTTTCGCCTTCTACATTAAATTGGCACAAGCCTTCGGTTTCCATTTTTGTAATATCTTCCTGCTTGAAACGCTCGACCACAGCAGCAATTTGTTTCATCAACTTACCGTATTTTGGTCCTAACGTTTTAAAATTAGGCTTGATTTTTTTTACCAAAATACCTGCTGTTTCTGATAAATATTCAATTTCTTTGATATTTACCTCCGAAAGTATCAAATTTTCAACTGCCTGAACTTGTTTTTTGAACTTATTGCTACTTACCGGCAACATAATTTTATTCAATGGCTGGCGTACACGAAGATTGGTCTTTTTCCTCAACGACAACACCATAGATGTGATTTGTTGAGCCAATTGCATTCTTTCTTCCAAATCTTTATCAATAAAAGCTTTGTTGGCAATAGGAAAATCAGTTAAATGAATAGATTCAGCTTTTATTTTTCCTGTAATTGAATTCAAATCAGTAAATAACCTATCCATAAAGAAAGGAGCAATAGGAGCAGATAATTGTGCAACGATATTTAAACATTGATACAGCGTTTGATAAGCCGAAATTTTATCGGCAGTATAATCGCCTTTCCAAAAACGACGACGGCACAAACGAACGTACCAGTTACTTAAATATTGATCTACAAAATCTTGTATAAGTCTTCCTGCTTTTGTTGGTTCGTAATCGGCATAGCTTTCATCTACGTTTTTAATCAGTGTATTTAACTCCGAAAGTATCCAACGGTCGATTTCAGGGCGTTCGTTAATTGAAATTTCAGTTTCTTTATAAGTAAATCCGTCAATATTGGCATACAAAGCAAAGAAACTGTATGTATTATATAAAGTTCCAAAGAATTTACGTTGAACCTCTCCAATTCCTTCCAAATCAAATTTTAAATTATCCCAAGGTTGTGCATTGGTAATCATGTACCAACGAGTAGCATCTGGACCATATTTTTCGATGGTTTCAAAAGGGTCAACGCCATTTCCGAGGCGTTTCGACATTTTGTTGCCGTTTTTATCTAATACCAAACCATTAGAAACAACTGTTTTGTATGCTACCGAATCGAACAACATTACAGCAATAGCATGGAGTGTAAAGAACCAACCACGTGTTTGGTCAACACCTTCTGCTATAAAATCAGCAGGGAAATTAGGCACCTTTTCTCCTTTAATATTTTTAGGGTAATTCTGCTGTGCATAAGGCATTGCACCCGAATCAAACCAAACATCAATTAAATCCGCTTCTCGACTCATTTTTAAGCCTTTGCTCGACACCAAAAATATATTATCAACAAACGGACGGTGCAAATCAAAGCTATTATAGTCCATAGAAGCATACGGATTCGTTTTCATAAATCCTGCTGCAATAGATCTTTCAATTTCTTGATTTAATTCTTCGATAGAACCAATACATATTTCTTCGCTACGATCTTCGGTAACCCAAATCGGAAGTGGTGTTCCCCAATAGCGTGAACGCGAAAGATTCCAATCGACTAAGTTTTCCAACCAATTGCCAAATCTCCCTGTTCCAGTAGCTTCCGGTTTCCAATTGATAGTTTTGTTAAGCTCTATCATTCTTTCTTTTACCGCAGTAGTTTTTATAAACCAAGAATCCAACGGATAGTAAAGTATAGGCTTATCGGTTCTCCAGCAATGTGGGTAAGAATGTTCGTATTTTTCAGTTTTGAAAGCTTTGTTTTCTTTTTTAAGCTTAACAATAATTTCTACATCAACACTTTCGTCAGTTTTGGCATCAAAATCGGGTTTGTATTCCGATTTTACAAACTTTCCGGCAAACTCG
>CAYTJB010000089.1:6325-11042 GCA_964437995.1 uncultured Bacteroides sp.
GCCCATTTCGTCAATAAACTTACCTTGTTTATCAACCATAGTAAGCGAACCAATACCATTTTGTTTGGCAACACGGAAATCATCAGCACCAAAGCTGGGTGCAATATGTACAATGCCTGTACCATCTTCGGTAGTAACAAAATCGCCAATTACTACCCGGAAAGCATCTCCATCTTCTGGTTGTGCATAAGGTAATAGCTGTTCGTAGCTTATCCCATTTAATTGAGAACCTTTGTATTCTGCAATTACCTCAAATGGTACATTTTTATCGCCCTGATTGTATGCATCCATTGGTATTTCTGCATTTTTTTCGGAGAAATATTTACCTAACAGATCTTTTCCAAGAATAACGGTTATTGGTAAACCTGTGTAAGGATTATAGGTTTTTACTTTAACGTAAGCAATATTTTTACCTACAGCCAAAGCAGTATTGGAAGGCAATGTCCATGGAGTAGTTGTCCATGCTAAAAATGATAATTCGCCAAAATTATTATCAAACAAAAATGCAGATTTTTCATTATTAACAACTTTAAATTGAGCAACTACCGTATTATCTTTTACATTTTTGTAGCAACCCGGTTGGTTCAATTCATGCGTGCTTAAACCGGTACCGGCAGCAGGTGAGTAGGGTTGTATAGAATAACCTTTATATAGTAAGCCTTTTTCGTACAATTTGCTCAATAAAAACCAGCAGGATTCGATGTATTTATTGTCGAAAGTAATATAAGGGTCATCTAAATCAACCCAATAGCCGATTTTGCGGGTAAGGTCGTCCCACAAATCCTTGTATTTCATTACTTCTATACGGCATTGCTTATTATATTCCTCTACTGATATGCTTTTCCCAATATCTTCTTTGGTAATTCCCAATGTTTTTTCAACCGCCAACTCAATGGGTAATCCGTGTGTATCCCAGCCTGCTTTACGCTTTACATAAAAACCTTTTAGGGTTTTGTAGCGACAAAAAATATCTTTAATAGCACGTGCCATTACATGATGAATGCCAGGCAATCCATTGGCACTTGGAGGTCCTTCGTAAAAAACAAAAACATTGTCGTTGCGACGATTGTCTAAACTTTTTTCAAATATTTGATTTTCTTCCCAGTTCTTTAGTACATCTTTACCAATCTGCGAAAGGTTTAAGTGTTTGTATTCGTTGTATTTCATAGTTGAAACTTCTCTTTCAATTAAAAGCCTGCAAAAGTAAAAAAAATCTGTGAATTATCTATTTATTAAATTGATAGATTTTTGATTGTGGAAAAATGAATTACAACCAATGGAAAAAATTTGCGGTATATATAAGAATTGTGAGGACATAAAAGTATTAAAATTGCGGAAACCGAAGCATGAGGTTTATGAATATTTTTGCAAAGAAATAAAGTATTATCTTTGACGCTTAATTAAAATAAATCAACGTCAATATACTATATTGGATAAAAAACGCTATAAATATACTAAAAATCTGTTTATCTGTTTGTTTATGTATTTTGCGAGTTTTGTCTAAGGAGGAAATAAATACAGCTCATCATGTTTATTTGCGATTTTTAGACAGTAAACACAATGGGTTGTGTTTATATTGATGTTGGCAGCAAGCCAGAAAAAACGGGAATTCTCATTCTATAGCTTGCTAAAAAAGGAAAGAATATTCAGAATGTATTCTCTTATGATATTAAAGCCAAAATTGCAAATGGATATTATATGATTTGAAATTGATTAAATAAAAAACAAAACAAGGTGTCAATTATTAAATAATAAATACTATTTTTGTACAATATTTACGAATTTAACACGCAAAGATATGATTCAAGAATTTTCAGTACAGAATTTTCTCTCAATTCGAGATAAACAAACTATTTCATTTGTTGCGACATCTGATAAAACATTGTCAGAAGAATTAATCATTGAACCAAAACCAGGTGTCCGTTTATTGCGTATGTCAATGATTTATGGTGCAAATGCTTCTGGCAAATCAAATTTGTTACAAGCAATGCAAGCGTTGTGGTTTTTGTTATTCTCTCCACAAGAGAAGGAGCACAATAAAATACCGTTTTATCAACCATTTGAATTATCAAAAGGAGAACCTACTCGTTTTGACGTAATTTTTTGGGCTAACAATCGTCGTTACCAATACATTCTTGAACATGACAATTACGCTATATTATATGAGAAAATGCTATACACTAGCGACAAAGGCATTCTTTCTGATATGTATGAAAGAAAGAAAGGAGGGTCTATCTTATTTGGTAGTACGATTGGGATAAAAGCCAAACAACGGGATGAATTAAACCGAGAGACTTTAGGTAATCACACTGTTCTTTCGACCTTAAATAAGAAAAATATAAACGCTCCTCAGGTCATGAAAGAGCTGTATGAGTGGATAAAAAGTAATGTTCATGAATTGGGTGTGCATAATAACGGTCGTAAAATTGCTGAGCAAGCTGAAAGTGATCCAGTACTAAAAAATTTAATTATAGACCTCTTGAATAAAGCTGATTTTAATATTTCTGATTTTCGATTAATTGATTTTTCTATACCAGATGAGTTGGCAGAAGAAATAAAAAACGATGACGATTTGAGTGATTCAGCTAAAGAACGATATTTACGCCCAAATAAAAAATTATTATTTACACACGAAACCGAAGCTGGTAATTTTCAAATAGACTTTGGTTTAGAATCAGCAGGCACACAAGCATATTTTCGTTTGGCACGCTTATTATTTGATATAAAAGATTGTGGATGTGTTTTAATGGAAGATGAATTAGAAGACAGTTTGCATTATGAACTTTTGATTCATTACTTACAAACATATTTACAAATATCTGGTAAATCTCAGTTCATTTTCACAACGCATAACCAACAGTTATTAAATGAAAATTGGATGATTCGAAGAGATATGGTCTGGTTTACAGAGAAGGACAGAAAAAGTGGATCTACAATTCTAAGTCGTGCCTCTGATATGGGACTGCATAAAAATGTTTCATTGATGAATGCGTATAAAATTGGGAAATTAGGTGCAAGACCTGTTTTAGGTTCAACTTTAATAGGTAATGATTAATGAAAAAAGCAATTGCAGTTATTGGTGAAGGTATTACCGAAAAATACTATATAGAATCATTGAAAGGTCTTTCTCCTTTTGACATACGTCCTCAAGAACTCGGGAAAAAGGCTTCCAATTTACAAAAGTTAGAAATGAATATTCAGAATTCAATTAAAGCTGGCTACGATGAGTTATATTGCTTAATTGATATGGATGGGAAACGAGAAGGTATCAATAAAATTGATTATGATACTTTAAAGAAAAAATATCATGGGTTAAATCATGGTAACAAAAAGCAAGGAATTCAATGTAAAGTGGTTTTTATTGAAACAGAGCGATGTACAGAATTGTGGTTTCTTTATCACTTCACTAAGTCTGCAATAACTAAAGAGTTTCAATCCTATCATGAACTAGAAAAAGAGCTTCACAAATATCGCCCTCAATACGAGAAGACAGAAAAATACTTCAAATCTGTGGCAGACCTACATAAAGAATTTACAAAGAAACGAAAACCAAAAGGATCATTGGAAAAAGCAATTGATAATAGTAAAGTTTCCATAAAATCAAAAGAAAGAGATAATAGAGATTATTCCTATAGCGAAATACACTTATTATTTGAAGCATTGAAAATTGAAAGTACTTTATAAACTATATTAACACCGAAGAAACTTGTATTATGAAACAAAACGAACGGACAGCTGCCAATATGCGGTATAAACATTAGGAGTTTAAGTGGTTACTCAAGCTTTCTATCTCGCATCAGGTTCGTTTTAACTAGACAGGAAAGTAGCCCCAATCCCCAACGATTTCATACCGCCAAACATTAATTATAAATGATGAATATCAAAAAACTTTATAAACCTTTAACTCAATCAATGTCAATATTCGGAAACCCATTTGCATCTAAAAAACTGAGCCAGCCTATTAATTTGGCTGCTATTGGAACTGATGTGCACTCACATTTAATTCCAGGCATTGACGATGGCGTAGCAACAATAGCACAGTCAATAGCATTGATTAAAGAAATGTGCAATTTGGGGTTTAGCAAAATAATTACTACACCTCATATTCAAGGGGAGCAGTTTAAAAACACCCCGGAAATTATACTTTTTGGCTTAGAAGAGGTTCGCAAAGCCATTAAAGCAGAAGGAATTAACGTTCAATTAGAGGCTGCTGCCGAATATTTGTTGGATGATGAATTTGCTGAAAAGTTTCAGGCTAACAACTTGCTTTGCTTTAGCAGCAAGCACATTTTGGTTGAAATGTCTTATTTTAGCCCACATCCCAATCTTTTTAATTTTATATTTGATTTACAAATAGAAGGTTACAAAGTTATTTTGGCTCATCCCGAACGCTATTCGTATTGGTTTAATAATTTTAAAAAATACGAAGAGCTAAAAGACAGAGGTGTATTTTTTCAACTAAATACCATTTCGCTGGGTGGATATTATGATATTGCGGTAAAGAAAAACGCCGAAAAATTGATTGATGCCAATATGATTGACTTTTTAGGGTCTGATATGCACAATGCCAATTATATGAGAGGATTAGAGAATGCTCGTTTTGAAAAATATTTAGATAAAATACTTTCGTCGGGGAAAATTATGAACGGAACACTGTAATCGATACTAAGCCTCCTTTATAATTTGTATTTTATTTGAAATTAATTTTGCTATTTCA
>CAYTJB010000090.1:0-988 GCA_964437995.1 uncultured Bacteroides sp.
ATCCCATTTTTTGTCATGCTGACGAAGGAAGCATCTCATTAATTATAAATACTTTATTTGTTGAGATTCCTTCCCGAAGTTTCGGGACTTGGAATGACAAAACAAACGACATCGTAAATTAAGGATTAAATTATAACCATGATGACACAAATTTTTTAAACTAAAATCAGAGATATAATAAAAATGGTAAAGGAAAAGGAAAAATGTTCGTTTTGTGGCAGAAGTAAAGCCAATACTAATATGCTTATTGCTGGCTTAGAAGCTAAAATTTGCGATTACTGCGTTATACAAGCTAAAACAATTTTAGACGAAGAAGCTCCTCAGAAAAAAAATCAAACATTTACTAAAACCAATATACTAAAACCTTACGAAATAAAAAGTCGCCTTGATGAATATGTAATTGGTCAGGATGAAGCTAAAAAATACTTATCAGTAGCCGTTTACAACCACTACAAACGCATCAATCAACCGTTAGGAAAAGACCAAGATGATGTAGAAATCGAAAAATCGAATATTATTATTGTAGGCGAAACAGGAACCGGCAAAACCCTGCTTGCTCGAACCATTGCCAAGATGTTGCATGTTCCTTTCTGCATTGCCGATGCTACGGTACTTACCGAAGCTGGTTATGTAGGCGAAGATGTAGAAAGTATTTTATCTCGTTTGCTACAAGCTGCCGATTTTAATGTAGAAGCTGCCGAACGTGGTATCATTTTTATTGACGAAATTGATAAAATTGCTCGCAAAAGCGACAATCCATCTATTACTCGCGATGTTTCGGGCGAAGGCGTGCAACAAGCTTTGCTCAAATTGCTCGAAGGAGCTGTAGTGAGTGTTCCACCTCAAGGTGGGCGCAAGCATCCCGAACAAAAAATGATTCAGGTAAATACCCAAAATATTCTTTTTATTGCCGGTGGTGCATTTGATGGTATCGAAAGAAAAATAGGTTCGCGTATGAAAGCCAATATGATAGGCTATGCTGCTGCTA
>CAYTJB010000090.1:998-3958 GCA_964437995.1 uncultured Bacteroides sp.
AGAAACTGATGTTATTGATAAGAAAAATTTATTGCAATATATTGCACCGCAAGATATTCGCAGCTATGGCATGATTCCCGAAATTGTAGGACGCTTTCCTGTACTTACCAATCTTAACCCTTTAGACAAAGAAGCATTGAGACGCATACTTATCGAACCCAAGAATGCTTTGGTAAAACAATACATAAAGCTTTTTAAAATGGACAATATTGAGTTGAGTTTTGACGAAGAAGTGCTTGATTTTGTAGTTGAAAAAGCCATAGAATTTAAACTTGGAGCTCGTGGCTTACGTTCAATTCTTGAAAGTATTATGACAGACGCTATGTTTGATATGCCATCTCAGAAAGATGTAAAACATATTGAAATTACATTAGCGTACGCTACCGAAAAAATGGAGAAAACCAACGTAGCAAAGCTGAAAGTGGCTTAGAAAGTTGTTATACCGAATGAAATCATTTTTGTAAAAAAAACTTTGCTGCAATTGGCTCGGTATTACTGTTTCTAAATGGTTTTGTTTTACAAACTTGTTAAGAACTAGTATATAACTTCATATCTTCAATAATATCTTTTATTTTAGCATCTAATTGCTGATTTATTTTTTCGTAATCAGCTTTAGAAGTTAAGTGTTCTTTTACGCCAAAGTAAAATTTTATTTTAGGTTCTGTGCCAGATGGGCGAACGGTAATTTTACTTCCATCGGCAGTAAAAAACTGTAATACGTTTGATTTTGGCAAATCAATAACTTCTGTAATATTTTTTGTATAATCTTTTGTTGTTTGCAATTGATAATCTTTAATCATCGTAACCTTAGCTCCATTAATAGTTGTAGGAGGTTGCATGCGGTAATTGTTCATCATTGCTTGTATTTCTTCGGCTCCTGATTTGCCTTTCTTGGTAATAGAAAGTAAATCTTCTTTATAAAAACCATATTCGGTGTATAAATCAATGAGAATATCGTAGAAAGTTTTACCATTTTCGGCAGCCCAAGCAGCCATTTCGGCTATCATACAACAAGAAATTACAGCATCTTTATCTCTTACAAAATCGCCTACCAAATAGCCGTAACTTTCTTCGCCACCACCGATGAAGGTTTGTTTACCTTCTAATCGAAGAATAATTTCAGCAATAAATTTAAAACCTGTAAGCACATCGTAAGATTTAACGCCATTTTTCTCAGCTATATCTTTTAATAATTCAGAAGTAACAATGGTTTTTACAATATATTCGTTCCCGGTTAGTTTTCCTTTGGCTTTCCATTGATTGATGAGGTAATAAATCAATACAGAAGCTGTTTGATTACCATTAAATAAAATATATTTACCTTTGTCATTTTTAACGGCAATACCTACGCGGTCAGCATCGGGGTCTGTTGCCATTACAAGGCTTGCATTTACTTTGCGGGCTTTTTCTATTGCCATTTCTAAGGCAGCTTTTTCTTCGGGGTTGGGCGATTTAATAGTAGGGAAATTGCCATCAGCCACAGCTTGTTCTTCTACAATATAAATATTTTCAAATCCTAATTCTTTCAATGCACGCGGTACAAGCGTAATTCCTGTTCCATGCAATGCAGTATAAACGATGCTTAAATCTTTATGTTTTTTAATTAATTCGGGCGAAAGTGAAAGTGATTTCAATTTCTCAAGATAAACCTTGTCGATGTTTTCGCCAATCATTTCAATAAGCTGGGTATTTCCTTCAAACTTTACTTGAGTGATGTCAGTAATTTTCATTACTTCATCAATTACATTGGTATCGTGCGGACTAATCAATTGCCCTCCATCTTCCCAGTATGCTTTGTAACCATTGTATTCTTTTGGGTTGTGCGAAGCTGTAATAACTACACCACTCTGGCATTTCAATTCGCGGATGGCAAAAGAAAGTTCGGGAGTAGGGCGGAGGTCTTCAAACAAAAATACCTTAATGCCGTTGCCTGACATTACTTCGGCTGTTATTTGAGCAAAGTATTTGCTATTGTTACGCGAATCGTAAGCAATTGCAATTTTGCAATCGGTTTTGGTAGGAAACATCTTCAAAATATAGTTTGCCAAGCCTTGAGAAGCCATGCCAACGGTGTATTTATTCATGCGATTACTCCCAACGCCCATAATACCACGCAAACCACCAGTTCCAAATTCTAAATCACGATAAAACGATTCTGTAAGTTCGGCGGTATCATTTTCTATCAAAAACTTAACTCTATTGCGAGTTTCAGCATCATAATTATTAGTTAACCATTTATTGGCTTTTGCTAATATAGTTTTGTCAAATGTTTCCATAATAGTTTTTTTTCTTTGCCACAAGGACACAAAAACAATAAATTTAATTTTAGTATTATGTTAATTATAATATGGCGTATTAAAAATGATGTAACTAATTGTTAATTATCATTTTCAAATTTTCAAATTAATTCATTTTCAAATTAACATAACATTAGTATCGTTTTATATTTTGTTGAATTTTTTTTATCATGCTGACGAAGGAAGCATTTCATAATATGTATTTTTGATTCTATTGAGATTCCTCACACACTCGGAATGACAAAAGAGGAATCTGCTTACGTTATACTTTATGAATGGACTTCATTAATCAATTTCAAGCACTTTTTTAAACTGTCTTTCCAATAAGGAATTTCAATGCCGAATTCTTTTTTGATTTTAGCTTTGTCTAATACGCTGTAATGTGGACGTGGTGCAGGAAGAGGATAATCTTCGGTTCTTATAGGATTTATTTCACATTCAAAATTTGATAGAGCAACAATTTCTTTAGCAAAATCGTACCAACTACACACGCCTTCATTGGAATAATGATAAGTTTCGATACCTGTTTTAAAAAATAATTGAGGAAGAACATCTAAAATAACTTTTGCCAAATCAGCAGCATACGTGGGTGTTCCAATTTGGTCAAAAACTACGTTGAGTTCGCCTTTTTCTTTTCCATGTTTGAGAATGGTTTTAATAAAA
>CAYTJB010000090.1:3968-6116 GCA_964437995.1 uncultured Bacteroides sp.
AAAATTATGTCCATACGAAGAATACAACCACGAAGTACGAATAATTAATCCTTTTTCTAAGTGTTTTCTTATTTCGATTTCGCCCTCGGCTTTTGTTTTTCCATAAGCTGAAGTAGGGCAAATAGGGTCATTTTCGGTATAGGGTTTGTAGTTTTTTCCGTCAAATACATAATCTGTAGAAATATGCACCATAAAAACATTGTTTTTCTTGGCAATTTGCGAAAGGTATTTTGCAGCATTTGCATTAATGTATCTTGCCAAATCGCTTTCTTGCTCAGCCTTGTCAACGGCTGTATATGCAGCACAATTGATGATATATTGAATTTTGTTGTTGTTAAAAAAATGGTCGATTTGTTGATAGTCGCTTATGTTAAGGTCTTCTATATCAGTATATATAAAATTATAATTTGGGTAATTTGCTGATAAAGCTCTAATTTCGCTGCCTAATTGTCCATTACAGCCTGTTACCAAAATGTTTGCTATGTTAAACATATATGTGTAAAATTTAATGTATAATACTATTTTATAATAGTTTTAAAATATTCAATAGTTTTAGTCAGTCCTTCTTCAAGCTCAATTTTTGGTTCCCAGTTTAATTTTTCTTTAGCTAACGAAATATCTGGTTGACGCTGCATTGGGTCATCAGCTGGCAATGGTTCAAATACAATTTTCGACTTGCATGCGGTAAGTTTGATTACTTTTTCTGCCAATTCGAGCATGGTAAATTCGTTAGGATTTCCAATATTAACAGGTCCTGTAAAATCATCGCCAGTAGCCATCATTTTAATCATGCCATTCATTAAATCGTCCACATATTGGAAACTGCGGGTTTGAGTGCCATCGCCAAAAATAGTGATGTTTTTGTTTTGCAAGGCTTGCACTATAAAATTTGAAACAACTCTACCATCGTGTGGGTGCATTTTGGGTCCATACGTATTAAAAATGCGAATAATCTTAATATCTACATTGTTTTGGCGATGGTAATTTACAAATAATGTTTCGGCACAACGTTTTCCTTCGTCGTAGCAAGCTCTTATTCCTATTGGATTTACATGTCCCCAGTAGGATTCATCTTGCGGATGAACTTCTGGGTCGCCATATACTTCGCTGGTTGAAGCCTGTAATATCTTGGCTTTTATTCTTTTTGCTAAGCCCAACATATTAATAGCTCCCATTACCGATGTTTTTACCGTTTTTATAGCATTGTATTGGTAATGAATAGGGGAGGCGGGACATGCTAAATTATAGATTTCGTCAACCTCAATAAAGAAAGGCATGGTAACATCGTGGCGAACCAATTCAAAGAAAGGATTATTCATCAAATGAACAACATTTTGTTTTTGTCCAGTAAAGTAATTATCCAAACAAACTACTTCGTTCCCTTCGTTGAGTAGTCTTTCGCAAAGATGCGAACCCAAAAAACCTGCTCCGCCTGTAACTAATACCTTTTTTCTCATTGGTTAATCTTTTATTCAGTCAATTGGTTTAAAAAATTAACCAAAAATAATTCAATTATATGAACAAGCAAAATATAAATTCGCTTTGTTCTGAAAATTTAAAATAAATATTTGATATAATATTAAATAACAGTATATTACATTGCTTAACAATTTATTAATGTTAACTTAATTTTAGCTTAACAGTAACGTTGATTTTACAATCTAATTTTGCTGCGTAAATAGTTTTAATCAAAAACAAAAATGAAAAACAAAATGAAAAAAATTTATTTTTTAATCGCAATTTTAAGTTGCATAGCGATGAATGCAAAAGCACAGAGTGTGGAAGATTCTTTAAAAGAACAAATCAGCGAAATAAAAGATCGCATTAATGGAATGGATGAACGCTTATTGACTTCTGAAAGTGATTTATCAAAATTAACAAAAATCAAACTTTCAGGTTACATTCAATCTCAGTTTGATTACTTTGAGAATAAGGCTACACAGCCTAATAACTATTTTTCGCTCAGAAGAGTAAGGTTAAAAGCTACTTACGAAGCTGCCGAAGGCGTAAAATTTGTTGTACAGCCCGATTTTTCGCCAAGTGGATTTTCTTTAAAAGATGCTTACGTTGTATTGAACGAACAATGGATTAAAAGTGGTGCTTTCAAAAAGATGTTTAGTTTAACAGCCGGTAAATTTAACCGTTTAA
>CAYTJB010000090.1:6126-9294 GCA_964437995.1 uncultured Bacteroides sp.
TTCGTAATTTGAAACGTTCGATCGAAAGTGTCATTATGAAGTTGAATACTCTTCAAGTCAACGTGAAGTTCCAGAGCGTTCAGGTGTTATTAGAGCTATATACCCTGGCGAACGTGCCATAGGTATTAAGTTAGAAGCCAATCCCGAAAGCATTCCTTTAAAAGTTCAATTAGCAATATTTAATGGTAACGATGGTGGTTTTACGCAATTTTCGGATACAACCGGAAAATCTGCAGCTAATACAATAGAAAATAAAGATTATGACAATTTTAAAGATATTATGGCAAGAGCTACTTATTCGTTCAAATTAGGTAGTTTTGGTGGACTTGATATTGGTGCTCATGCTTATTTTGGTTCTTTAAAATCGAATACAAATGCTACTTTACACAGCGACTATGCTACTATAGATTCTTCAAAAGTTGGAAATGCAGTAAAGAAAAATTGGGTTGGTGCAGAGTTACAATTTTTTGCTGACGTATTAGGTGGTTTATCTGTTAAAGGTGAATATATTGCAGGTAAAAATGCTACACTTGGAGGTTCTAAATTTGCAAATGGTAATTTATTGCCAAATTTCCAAAACAATTTTGCAGGATATTATGTTTATTTCATTAAAAATATAGGTAAGAAAAACCAGTTTGCATTTCGCTATGACTATTACGACCCAAATACAGATATAAAAGGTGCTGATGTTAAAGTGCTTAAATATGCAGGAGATAACACTAATAAAATTGGTAAATTAACAAGTAGTAAGGCTGATTTAGCTTATAGCACTTTCACTTTTGCATGGCATTTCTATTTCGATGATAATATTAGGGTTACTTTAGCTTATGCTATTGTTCAAAATGAAAAAGTTGGAACAAATGCAGCAGGTGTTGGAAATTTAACAGAATCTTATACTAATCCTGATGGAACTACAGGTATTAATGATTATAGCTCTGTATTTAAACAAAATCAGTTAACACTCAGATTACAAGCAAAATTTTAATAACAAATAAGTAAACAAAATATAAATTAAATAACATTAAAAAAATGAAAACATTAAACATTAAAAAAACAGCTGCTTTCCTTTGTATAATTGGAATAGGAATTATCAGCTTTGCATTTATGAATCAGGAAAGAATCACTGTAAAAGGTTCTGATACGATGGTTATTTTAGGTCAAAAATGGGCAGAGGCATATATGAAAAAGAATCCTAGCGTTTCTATTCAAGTAACAGGTGGAGGTTCAGGTGTTGGTATTTCTGCTTTGATAAATGGATCAACAGATATTTGCAATGCCAGTCGTAAAATGAAACAAACAGAAATTGACAAATTAAAAGCACGCTTCAATACACTTGGCGTTGAAGTTCCTTGTGCAAAAGACGGTATCACTATCTATTTACACCCAACTAATAAAGTAAAAGAACTGACATTAAAACAATTAAGCGATATTTATGCAGGAAGAATTACTAACTGGAAAGAATTAGGTGGAGTCAATGCCGAAATCAGATTGTACGGAAGAGAAAACAGTTCAGGCACTTACGTTTTTTTTAAAGATTATGTGGTTAAAGCAGATTATGCACCCAATTGCCAAACACTTCCCGGCACTGCTGCTGTTGTAAATGCAGTTAAAAAAGATATAAACGGAATTGGATATGGCGGTGCTGCATATTCAAAAGGTATCGAAATTTGCAAAGTTAAAAAAGATGCCAACAGCCCTGCTTACGAACCAAATGCAGAAACGATTAAGAAAAACCAATACCCAATAACCCGTTACTTGTACATATACCTAAGAAACAGACCAACAGGTGCTATAAAAACTTATATTGATTGGATTCTAAGTCCTGAAGGACAGGGCTTAGTAACCGAAATGGGGTATTTCCCTGTTAAGTAAAAGATTAATAAATGATTTATTTTTCTCATTTAAAACAAAGCGTTTTTTTAATTCGCTTTGTTTTATTTTTAAATTTAAAATGTAAGTGGAAAATTTCCAATAAAAGTCTATGATTTTGTCATGTTGTCTCGTCTTTGGCGAGAGAAACATCTCATAAATAAAAATCTAATGAGATTCCTCTCTATCGTTCGGAATGACAAAACATAAAAAAAACTTTGCTATATAGCTTATGGATAAAATTAAACAAATAATACAAAAGGTACTTAGCTTTTTTAAAAATAAGAAGCTTAATTCTACGGATAAAATTGATATTACGCATAAGCGATTCAGATGGTCGGATTTTATTGCTGAAAAAATAATAAAAGGCACTGCTTTTCTTTCGATTACTATAATTATACTGATATTCATTTTTGTTTTTAGAGAATCGTTTCCTATTTTTAATTTTAGTGAAAAAGCCAAACCTAAAACCGAAGAAGTTGTAGCAACTCAAGAGCAATATGGAGTAGAAACTACCGAACCTGCTCAACAAGAGCAATACGGCGTAGAAACCAATAATGATTCTACAATGATAGGTGAAAGCATAACGCCAAGTGAATCGTCAGCACAAGTTGGGACTACAACGGACAACAATAAACACGCTATAAAAACCTTGGTAACTAAAACATGGCAACCAGTTTCCGATAATCCTCGTTATGGCTTATTGCCATTGTTAATTGGCACGTTGAAAATAACCATCATTTCATTAATGTTTGCAGCGCCATTGGCAATCTTGGCAGCTTTATACACTTCTGTATTTGCTAATAAACGCTTGAAAGAAATTATAAAACCAACCATAGAATTATTAGCAGGAATTCCTTCTGTTGTAATTGGTTTTTTTGCGTTGATGGTTATGGCTTCGTTTTTACAAAATTTGTTTGGATACGATGTTAGACTAAATTCATTTGTAGGCGGTATTGCCATGGGATTAGCAGCCATTCCTATCATTTATACCATTACCGAAGACGCTTTAACGGCTGTACCTAAAACCTATTACGAAGCCAGTTTGGCATTAGGTGCATCAAAATGGCAAACTGCTTTTTTTGTAATACTGCCGGCAGCTACACCCGGAATTTTTGCAGCTGTATTATTAGGCATTGGCAGGGTTTTCGGTGAAACCATGATTGCCTTGATGGCTACCGGAAATGCAGCTATGATGGGACTCAACCCTTTTGAATCCGTTAGAACCTTAGCTGCAACCATTGGAGCCGAAATGGCTGAAGTGGTTTTTGGCGATACACATTACAATGTGTTGTTTCT
>CAYTJB010000090.1:9304-9611 GCA_964437995.1 uncultured Bacteroides sp.
TAATTGGTTCTATGCTATTTATCTTCACTTTTGCTTTAAATGCAATTGCTGAATTTTGGGTTAAAGGTAAATTAATGAAAAAAATTCAAGGGAAATGATGTTAAGAAATTTTAAGAAAGACGCTAAAGGTTTTGTGTTTGAAGGTTTAACGCTCGCTTCGGCACTAATAATTGTTGCCATACTTGTTGTAATGCTGGTAGTGATTGTTAATGGCGGAAAAAGCATGTTTACATGGGAATTTCTTACCACATTCCCTACCGAAGGAATGACCAAAGGAGGCATATTCCCTGCTATATTTGGCACTGCC
>CAYTJB010000090.1:9683-11032 GCA_964437995.1 uncultured Bacteroides sp.
TTTAGGTTTTTTTATGAAAGTTGTGGGAACCGAAATGGATAGTTTGTTTTTGGGTGGGCAGCTAAAATGGGGACAACCGAATATATTGTGGGCAAGTTTAACCATGGCATTGCTCACATTACCTGTCGTTATTGTATCAGTTGAAGAAGCATTAAAAACAATTCCCCGCGAATTGCGTGAAGCAAGTCTGGCTTTGGGAGCTACCAAATGGCAAACCATACGAAAAGTAGTATTTCCAGGTTCTATTTCTGGTATTTTAACTGGTGCTATATTGGCTGTTAGTCGTGGTGCTGGAGAAGTTGCACCTATACTTTTTACAGGAGCAGCCTATTATTTGGCTACTTTACCGGGTTCGCTGAGCGACCAATTCATGGTATTAGGTTATCATATTTATATTATGACTACTCAATCGGCAAACGTAGATCAAACATTGCCTATACAGTTTGGTACTACATTGGTTTTGTTGTTGCTCACTTTTTCGCTCAATATTGTTGCCATTGTTTTAAGATACAGAATAAGAAGAAGACGCATCGTTTAAAAAATAATTAAGAATGAAGAATTTAAAAATTCAAACAGAAAATATGTATTTGCATTATGGAAGCAAAATGGCACTCAATAATGTTTCCATGAGTATTTACGAAAACAAAGTTACTGCATTGATTGGTCCTTCGGGCTGTGGAAAATCTACTTTTCTCAGAAGCTTAAACAGAATGAATGATTTAATTGATTCTGTAAAGATTGAAGGCAATGTTTTTATTGATGATATTAATATTTACGATAAAAATATTGATGTGGTCAACCTTCGCAAAAAAGTAGGTATGGTTTTCCAGAAATCAAATCCATTTGCCAAATCTATTTTTGAAAATGTAGCTTACGGACCTCGAATCAATGGCATTAACAATAAAAATGAATTGACGGAAATTGTAGAAACTTCGCTTCAAAATGCAGCCATCTGGGACGAAGTAAAAGACCGTTTGCACGATTCGGCATTGGGATTATCAGGCGGACAGCAACAACGCTTATGTATAGCCCGCACATTGGCTGTTAATCCTGAAATAATTTTAATGGATGAGCCAGCAAGTGCATTAGACCCGATTTCTACTTCAAAAATCGAAGAGTTAATTCATCAGCTAAAAGAAAAATACACCATTGTTATTGTAACACACAATATGCAACAAGCTGCCAGAGTCAGTGATTATACAGCATTTTTTTATATAGGCGAATTAATTGAATACAACCAAACAAAAAAAATATTTACAAACCCTGACAAAAAACAAACCGAAGACTATATTACAGGAAAATTTGGTTAATTTTGTCGCAATTTTTAGTAACAATGACAGAAATGGAAA
>CAYTJB010000091.1:0-11010 GCA_964437995.1 uncultured Bacteroides sp.
TAGAATAATAAAATATCAATTCCATAGAAGTCGCGTAGCGATGACAGTTTGGTAGAATAATAAAATATCAATTCCATAGAAGTCGCGTAGCGATGACAGTTTGGTAGCCGTATAACGGCGATATAAATCATATAAAACATACAAAATATGGCAAACGTCTATACCCAATTAAACGTTCATGCAGTTTTTCCCACAAAAGGAAATGCTTTTGCTATGATAATGGCGATATTGGGTTTGGTTTTTTTATTTTTTTCTACAATCAACGTTTTTGCACAAACCAATCCTCAAATATCAGATACAAATACCCTCAATAAAGCCCGTTTGAAAGGCGTAATTATTACCGAAAGTGCTTTGGTGGCAGGTTCAATGGCAGGGTTATATGTACTTTGGTACAAAGATTACCCTATGAATGGCTTCCATTTTATTAATGATAATGTAGAATGGCTACAAATGGATAAAATGGGACATGCCATGACCTCATATTACGTTGGTAAAATTGGTTACGAAGCATTGAAATGGTCTGGTGCAAAAGAAAAGCATGCTATTTGGTATGGTGGTGGTTTAGGTTCAGTATATTTGCTTACAATTGAAATATTAGATGGATTTTCTAAAGAATGGGGTTTTTCAATGGGCGATTTTACTGCCAATACTTTGGGTTCAGCAATGTTTATCAGCCAACAATTGGCTTGGCACGAACAGCGGATAATGCTCAAATATTCGGCACATACAACAGATTATGCACAATATCGCCCTAATTTATTGGGCGAAAATTTACCTCAACGCATTTTGAAAGATTACAATGGTTGTACTTTTTGGTTTTCGGGCAATATTTATTCTTTTTTGCCTAAAAGCTCCACTTTTCCTAAATGGCTAAACGTGGCTATAGGTTATGGTGCCGATGGTATGTTAGGTGGATATACTAATCCTTCTATATATAATAATAAACCAATGCCAAGTTTTGAGCGAAATCGCCAGTTTTATCTTTCTTTAGACATTGACCTTACTCGTATTCCTACAAAATCAAAAACTTTAAATCTTATTTTCGATCTTATCGGTTTTATTAAAATACCTTTACCTACTTTGGAATACAACACCAAAGATGGGTTTAAAGGACATGGGTTGTATTTTTAAAGTTTTTAGCTAAATCAAACTATAATAGGTTATTAGACAGACCTATGATGGTTTGTTTAAAAATACGCTAATAGATGTTATTTTTCCATTTAACCGATAATCAATAGTTGAATCATAAACATCTTTTTTATATTTCCCCAAGATTTTATTATCATTTGACTCAACACGTATATCAAAAAATGATTGTTCGTTAGTAATCTCGAACATTTCTTCTTCGTCATGTTGATTGTAATTTATTGGGGTTTTAGGATAGTTCTTTTTAATCTCTGAAATAGAAGAACCTATCATTAGACCATTTTCCAATTTAAAGTTTTTATCGGAAATTGTTATTCCTGTTAAAGTATCATCAATAACCGTCAGAAATAATTTAAAAGTATTATTCGAATCAGAGAATGAGTACCCATAAAATTCTTCAAAGTATTCAAATTTATAGTTGCTATAAATGTTTTTTATTTCTTGGAAAGTTTTCCCAATAATAATATCTCCTATTCCTTTTTTAGTTAGCACTCTATAAGTAAATTCATGGTTCTTACTAACTTCTATATTTAAATTATAGTCCATTCCAGTACAAGAAAGAAAAATCATGCTAATTAGCAAAAGTCGAAAAGATAATTTAATCATAAATAAGTAGTTTTTTCTTTAAATCAATCCTTGTTTATGCTTTTCTCCAATCACTTTCAGCATATCTTGCGTCATAGTATCGAGGTCGAAAGCAGGTTGCCAACCCCATTCTTCTTTTGCACAGCTATCGTCAATAGAATTGGGCCACGAATCGGCAATTGCCTGACGGAAATCAGGTTTGTAAGTAATTTCAAAGTTAGGCATGTATTTTTTTATTGATTCAGCCATCAATTTAGGAGTTACACTAAATGCACCTACATTAAAATCGGAATAATTTTTTAATTTTTTAAAATCTGCATGAAACAAGTCAATGGTAGCTTTTAGGCAGTCGGGCATGTACATCATAGGTAACATGGTGTTTTCGCTAAGGAAACATTCGTATTTGCCTGATTTAACTGCTTCGTAATAAATGGCTACAGCATAATCGGTAGTGCCACCGCCAGGCAAAGTTTCGTTGCTAATAATACCTGGGTAGCGTAAGCCTCTGACGTCCATACCATATTTAGCTACATAATAATCAGCTAATAATTCGCCAGCAACCTTAGTAACTCCATACATAGTAGTCGGTTTCAAAATTGTTTTTTGAGGCGTATTGTCAATAGGAGTAGTTGGCCCGAAAGCTGCAATAGAACTTGGTATAAGTACTCTTGCTAATTTTTTTTCGCGGGCAAGTTCCAATACATTAAGCATACCGTTAATATTAACATTCCAAGCAAGCATAGGATTTTTTTCGCCAACAGCTGATAAAATGGCTGCTAAATGAATAATAGCATCAACTTGGTAATTATCAATGATAATAGACATCGCTTCTTTATCAAGCACATCTAATTGCACAAAAGGACCACTTGATTTTATTTTTTCGCTTGCATTATCACATTTATCTGAAGCAATTACATTTTCGCCTCCATAAATATTGCGAAGTGCCATTACTAATTCGGAGCCAATTTGACCGGATGATCCTGTAACTAATATTTTTTTTATCATTATTTGTTTGATTTTTTGTGTGTTGAATAATCTTATAAAAATTATAAATAGGTTGATATTTGCGAAGCAAAGGTAAAAATTTTGTTGAAAATCAAAGATAAAAAAATTATTCTTACAAAACTAAGAATTTTTAATCGCCTATTTATTCTGAAATAGACATAAGAAAATGAAGTTTTCTAATCTTGCTAATAATCACAAAAATGCTATGTTTTTTGTTTTATACATTATTGGCATAAATATTGTTATTAAAAAATATTGTTAAAATTTAGATTTTACTTATTTAATTTTTAAACTAAATTTTAAGATTATAATTCACCTTATTAAAAACATTAAAAAAATGAAAAAATGAAAAAAGTACTATTTTTAATTGTTATGTTTACATTAGCATTTACTTCCGTTAATGCTCAGGATGCAGTAGTAGCTGTTCCTCAAAATCCAAACGGACCAGATATCCAATTTGTTAAAACTACTCACGACTATGGTACAATTATCCAAGGTGCTGATGGAAATTGTGAATTCAAATTTAAAAATATTGGAAAAGAACCTTTGATTCTTTCTAATGTAGTTTCAACTTGTGGCTGTACAGTTCCAAGTTGGTCAAGAGAACCAATTATGCCAGGAAAGGAAGGTGTTATTAAAATTCACTATGATAGCAATCGTATTGGTCCTATCAGTAGGCAAATTCCTGTAATTTCGAATGCAAAAACCGAAAGGGTAGTATTAAATATTACTGGCAAAATTGATCCAAAACCAACAGAGCAAATGCCAGAAAAAGCAGTAGTTCCAAGCACAACTCCTGTTAGCCACTAAGATTTATCAAAAAAAATTATAAGAATCCCATTGGAATACACTTCAATGGGATTCTTTTTTTAACAAAAAACTTAAAAATTGCTTTTCTGTGGTAAGTTTTAAATAAAAAAAGTTAATAATTTTTTCACTATTGGCACAAATATTGTCATTAAAAAAATGTCATTAAAATTTGTGTTTATATTTTATTTATTCATAATTTTGTAAACTAAATTTTAGACTTTAATTCACTTCATTTAAAAACGTTAAAACTAAGAAAAAAATGAAAAAAGTATTATTTTCAATCGTTATGTTTGCATTTGCAATTACTACAATTAATGCTCAGAATGCTACTGTACCTCAAAACCCAAATGGGCCTGACATTAAATTTGTTAAAACTACTCACGACTACGGTACAATTATCCAAGGTGCTGATGGAAATTGCGAATTCAAATTTAAAAATATTGGAAAAGAACCTTTGATTCTTTCTAATGTAATTTCATCTTGTGGCTGTACAGTTCCAAGTTGGAACAGAGAACCAATTATGCCAGGAAAAGAAGGTGTTATTAAAATTCACTACGACAGCAATCGTATTGGACCTATCAGTAAGCAAATTACTGTAATGTCGAATGCAAAAACCGAAAGAGTGGTATTAAATATTACTGGCAAAATTGAACCAAAACCAACGGAACAAATGCCAGAAAAAACGTTAGCTCCAGGCACAACTCCTGTTAGCCACTAAGATTTACCAAAATTTATTTTATAAAAATCCCGTTGAAATATTTCAACGGGATTTTTAATTAACCAATATCAAAAAAACCAAAATCAAAATGCCAAAAATTTCATCAAAAGGTAAAAGTATGCCCGAATCGCCTATCAGAAAATTAGTTCCATTTTCTGATGAAGCAAAAAAGAAAGGTCGCAAAGTATATCACTTAAATATTGGACAACCAGATATAGAAACCCCTGAAGGTGCTTTAAATGTGTTAAAAAACACAGATATCAAAGTAGTAGAATATAGTCATTCTGCAGGTATTCTTTCGTATCGTAAAAAATTGGTTGAATATTATAAAAAATGTCATATCAATATTAGCGAAAACGATATTATTGTAACCAATGGTGGTTCCGAAGGAATTATATTTGCTTTTATGGTTTGTATGGATCCGGGCGACGAAATAATTATCCCAGAACCTTTTTATGCCAACTACAATGGCTTTGCTACCGAAGCTGGTGTTGTTGTGAAACCTATTGTTTCGTGTATCGACAATGGTTTTGCATTGCCTCCAATGGAAGAATTTGAAAAACTGATAACACCCAAAACCAAAGCCATTATGATTTGCAATCCGAATAATCCAACCGGCTATTTGTATTCAAAAGAAGAATTACAATCGTTAAAAGAAATTGTAAAAAAACATGATTTATACCTTATGTCCGATGAGGTTTACCGTGAATTTTGCTACGATGGAAACGAGCATTTTTCGGCAATGAACCTCGAAGGTATTGAGGATAATGTTATTTTATTAGATTCTGTTTCTAAACGTTACAGTGCATGTGGTGTTCGTATTGGTTGTTTTATTTCTAAAAACAAAGAAGTAATGGCTACTGCCATGAAATTTGCACAAGCACGCTTGAGTCCACCTACTTTTGGGCAAATATTATCGGAAGCAGCTTGCGATACGCCTCAATCTTATTTCGATAAAGTTATAAAAGAATATGTTTGCCGACGCGATGTGGTGGTAGAAGCTATTAATAAAATGGAAGGATGTTTTTGTCCAAAACCCAAAGGTGCTTTTTATGCAGTTGCCAGATTACCAATTGATAATGCTGATAAATTTTGCCAATGGTTATTAGAAGATTTTGAATACAACAACCAAACCGTAATGTTAGCACCTGCAACAGGCTTTTATTCTACTAAAGGCAAAGGAACTAACGAAATTCGAATTAGCTATGTGCTAAAAGTGGAAGATTTAAAAGCTTCGATGAAATGCTTAGAAGAAGCTATTAAAGTATACCCAGGTAGAACGAATTAGTAAAAATATAATTTTGAATATATTGCTTTGAATATTTTAATACCATGTGTAGTAGATTGATTTTTTTATGTTTTTATACTAAAATAATTAACGTATGGCACTTCCAATCTCTTCATATTTTATTTTCAACATTATAGTCGGTATAAATCTTTTGAATATTTATTGTGTTATCTTTAGACTATTATAAATTAGTTTGTTAAAATTTGGTATAATGCTGATAAAGTAGCTGTTAGAGTGTGATTTATTGGGCTATTACAGATACCGTATCGGTATTAAATCCGATAAATCCCTGTAATAGTCAATACACCTCCGCTTTGTGAGGGAAATAAAAACCATTTGGTTTGTCCGTGCTTTTTTACCATATATTTTCCTATGCCATAGCCCAATGCAGAGCCAATAATTACATCAGACAGCCAGTGAGCATTTTCGGTAGTTCTTGATAATGCTACACTGCTTGCTAAGGTATAAGCAATAATGGGAATTATTTTCGTTTGTTTGTATTGCTCAGCAATTACGGTAGCCAACGTAAATACTGCAATGCTATGTCCTGATGGAAAAGAGGAATATAAATCAGACGAATTGCCCGAAAATTGCTTTAAAGATTCAGGAAAACCATACCATTTATTAGTTGCATTTACGCGTGGTCGCTGCCTTCCGGCTATCATTTTTAATACAGTAACTACTACTGCCGAATTTACCAATGCGTAGCCTGCAATGGTTCCGGTTTGCATGGCTTTGTCGTCTTTTAATACCAATCCTGTAATATAAAATGCACCACTAATTCCTGCAACCATAGGAATTTCACCACCATAAGTTAATACTGGGCTTACATTTTTTACCCAAGCGTTGTTGGTTTTAAATTGCATGATATTGCTATGGATATCTTCGTCGTAAACAATGGCTGTGGTAGTAGCCAAAGCAATAGGAACTAAATACAATAAATCTTTCTTTTTAATTCGGAAAGGCGAAGTCCAAATATGCTTTTGATCCTGAAAAAATGATTTACCTATCCAAGTTGCCTGTGATGAAAGGCTTACACTGTCATTTATTTCATCAATAGATTGTGCATAAATAACGTTTGTAAACAAGAGAAAAAGTAAAATGGTAGTAAATATAATTTTCATATTGATAAAAAAGTAATTATAAAGTTTCCCTTTTGTCATGCTGACGAAGGAAGCATCTCATTTAATTTGTATTTTTAATATTTATTGAGATTCCTTCCCGAAGCTTCGGGATTCGGAATGACAAAAAGTTAAACCACAAATTAAGCAATTCAACTTAATATGTACAACTATTTCCTCAATAACTTAATTTCCTCAATTGATTTCAAAATTAATTCGTTGGTTGCCGGCAATGCAAACTCGGGTTCAATTTCGTGATTTCCAACTGCCGAAATAGCATCTTTTATTGCCAACCACACCGAAAATGAAAGCATTAATGGCGGTTCGCCAACAGCTTTACTTTGATGGATAGTATTGTAATTAGGTGCATCTTTCAATAATGCTGTCCTGAAATCCTTTGGGATATCCTGAACGGTTGGTATTTTGTACGTATCAGGCGAATGATTGAGCAATTTACCGTTTGCATCCCATTTAATATCTTCGGTGGTACACCAACCAACACCTTGCACAAAACCACCTTCAACCTGCCCAATATCAATGCCTTCGTTAATAGATTTTCCAGTGTCATGCAAAATGTCAGTACGCAAAATTTCGTGATATCCAGTTAAAACATCAAGTTTAACTTCCGAAACCGAAATTCCAAAAGCATAATAATGAAATGGATGTCCTTTACCTGTTTCTCTATCAAAAAAA
The DNA here is from genome assembly GCA_964437995.1 of uncultured Bacteroides sp. Taxonomy (GTDB): domain Bacteria; phylum Bacteroidota; class Bacteroidia; order Bacteroidales; family JACABE01; genus JACABE01. Next base: position 7,367 of record CAYTJB010000091.1, read on the forward strand.
ATGTTTGGAGTTTTGTAATATCCTGTAGAACTCAGGCTTTTTTGTTGTAAATAAGCCATCATTACTAATTCTTTAAACGGCAAAATGCGGTCGGGATGCAATTTATCGTAAACAAAATTATTATGAAAAACGATGTCTTTAGCTATACTTGGATTAGGATGCGACTTTTTGTTAAATTCATCAGAAGCTACCCCCGTTATACGTAATTTGATAATATCAATTGCATTTTTAACAGCCATACCATTCATATCGCTACCCGATGATGCAGCCGTAGCAGAGGCATTGGGTACTTTAGATGTATTGGTTGCGTTTACTTTAATAAATTCGGGAGAAATACCTAACTCAGAAGCAGCTATCTGTTGCATTTTGGTATGTAAACCTTGCCCCATCTCAGTACCACCATGATTTACAAGTACTGTACCATCCTGATAAATATTAACCAAAGCTCCAGCTTGATTTAAAAATGCTGTTGTAAACGAAATACCAAATTTTACAGGTGTTAATGCTATGCCTCTTTTATAAAACTCATTGTTAGCATTAAAAGTAGTTATTTCTTTTCTTCGTGCATGATAATCGGACGATTGGATAATTTGCTCATAAATAGTGAATAAACGATTGTTTTCAACTTCCTCTTCGTAATGAGTAGTATTTCTGTCCGTTATTCCGTAAAAGTTTTTATATCTTATTTCAGCTGCGTCTTTCTTTAAAAAACGTGCCATTCTGTCGATAGCATTTTCGATTACAGCGATACCTTGAGGCCCTCCAAATCCACGAAAAGCACAATTGGAAGGCAAATTAGTTAGCCATGCTTTGCCAATTACAGAAATATTAGGTATAAAATAACTGCCATCAGCATGCAAAACAGCCCTTTCTAATATAGCCATCGAAAGGTCGGCAGTAGCTCCTGCATCAGCATTGAGAAAAACTTTATAAGCGGTTATCATACCTTCATCATCAAAGCCTATTTCGTAATCGGAGATAAAACGATGACGTTTGCCAGTCATTACTTGGTCGTCATCACGAAAAAGATGAATTTTTACAGGACGTTTAGTATAATTAGCCAACAAAGCAGCCCAAGCTGCGGTATGATTTCCTTGCGTTTCTTTACCTCCAAAGCCACCACCCATTCTTCTTATTTCCACCACTACTTCGTTGCGGGGTATTCCTAATACTTCTGCTACAATTGCCTGCGTTTCGTTTGGATTTTGTGTAGAACTGTAAACCATCATTTCATTTAATTCATCGGGAATACACAAACTGGTTTGAGTTTCGAGATACCAATGTTCTTGAGCCCCTGTTTTTAGTGTTCCTTTCAATACATGTTTAGCTTTTTGCATTGCCTCATCAGCATTTCCACGATTAATAATGCGTGGAACGGATAATAATTGATTATTTGCAATGGCTTCTTCAATGGTAGTAATTGGTGTAAGGGGTTTGTATTCAATTTCTATTAATTTTTCGGCTTTTGCAGCAATTTCTTTGCTTTCGGCAGCAATTATAAACACAGCCTGTCCGATAAAATTTACAGTGTTTTCAGCCAAACAAGGTTCATCGTGAAATACAGGACCCATTTGATTAGCTCCTGGTATGTCTTTATAGCTTAATATAGCATGTACACCCTTTAGCTGACGTGCTTTTTCGAGATTAAACGAGAGAATTTGGGCATGGGCATAAGGACTGTAAACCACTTTTCCGTGAAGCATACCTGATGGAGCATTCATATCGTTGATGTAAACGGATTTACCACTTACATGCTTAATGGCACTGTCGTGATATATTTGATTTTCATTAGTATTCATGTGTTCGGTTTATAAAGTTTAAAAGTCAAAAGTTTATAAAGTTATTTAATTGGATTATGCTGATTTATTATAAATACTAAAATTAAATGCTTATGTTTTAGAATAATGTGTACGTTTGAAATGTTAAAAAGAATATTTTACCACTAAGACACTAAGGACACGTAGAAACACTAAGGATTTTACAGTAATGGCTTTTTTTAACTTCTTAGTGTATCTTTAGTGATCTCCGTGCCTTAGTGGTTTAACCTTTTGTAAGAGAGATACTATAATTTCAATTTTTTTATCCACAATATCTTAAAACATAACCATTTATTATAAAGACTAAAATTAAGTTACAAACTTTATGAACTTTAAAAACTTTTTACTCATTTGTTTCATTCCAAAATTTCATCAATAAATTCCTGCAAGCTAATTTACGTACTTCCGCTTCTGAACGAGCATCAGAAATAGGATTAAATTCATTGTACAATATTTCCATGGCTGCTTCTACAGTTTTTCTGTCCCAAAATTTCCCTGTTAAAAAGCTTTCGGTTTGTTTGGCTCTTAGCGTTTGAGCTGCCATTCCTCCATTTACAATGATAATTTCTTCAACTTTTTTATTATTGTTCAATTGCAAACGAAAACAAGCACTTACGGTAGAAATATCAAGGTCTTTGCGTTTTGAAACTTTATAGGATTTCAAAATAACATTTTCAGGAATAAAAGGAATTTCAATTGCTACTATCAACTCATCTGCTGCAATAGCTGTTTTGCGATAGCCAATAATAAAATCTTTGATAGCAATTTCACGCTTCGATGTTGAATTTTGCAGCTTTATCAATGCTTTGCAAGCAATCAGAAACGGCAACGTATCGCCAATAGGAGAAGCCGAGCCTATATTTCCGCCCATTGTAGCTATATTGCGAATTTGTAGAGAACCAAATACTTTTAAAATGTTGTGCAACGCAGGGAATGGTTTTTCAACGGCTGACTTTATCTTTTCTAAAGGTAAAGATGAGCCAATAATTACTGATTTATCAATAAATTCAATAGTTTTTAATTCCACTACTTGCGATAAATCAATAATTTGAGGGATAATTTCTCCTTTTTTAGTTTGTCGCAACGCAGTATCAGTAGCGCCACTTATAAGTACAGCATTAGGATATTGTTTTCTTAGTTCCAACGCATCTTTCAGGTTTTGTGGAAGCATGTATAATTGTTCAGGATGATTAAGGATAACGCTTTTAGCTTCTTGTTTGAGATTTAAAAGTTGTTTTGCAATTTCTTCTTGTTTTTCGCTAAAATGGTCTTTTCCATGATGAATACATGCATGTTTGGCAGCTTCTATAATAGGTTTGTAACCTGTGCAGCGACAAAGATTTCCTGTTAAACTATCTTCTATCACTGCCTTTTCGGGTAACTGATGATTTTTATACAATGCAAACAACGACATTACAATACCCGGCGTACAATAACCACACTGACTGCCATTGTTTTCAACCATCAATTGTTGAACGGGATGCAATTGAACCTCTTTTCCTATATTTTGCTCTAAGTTTTCAACTGTAATAATTTGTTTTCCGTGTATCATTGGCAAAAAAACAAGGCAGGAATCAAGTGCTTTGTAATCAAGTTGGTTGTTTGCATTCAATTCGGCAACTACAACAGTGCAAGCACCACAATCGCCTTCGGCACAACCTTCTTTTACGCCTTTGTGCGATGGCAAACTTCTTAAATAGTTCAATAGCGTAGTACTCGGACGCATACCTTCAGCATGCCGAAAATCTAATTCAACCCATTGATTATCTATTATAAAACTGATGTGATGAGAAGAGGTTGTCATGATTTATTTTTTGAATTTCTAAC
>CAYTJB010000092.1:0-7082 GCA_964437995.1 uncultured Bacteroides sp.
TGGCAATTAGCTTTTCGGCGAAAGCCCAAGAGAATAACAAAATCCTCAGCTTTGAAAATGTGATTAATATTGCCAAAACCCAATCGCCCGATGGTTTGGTTGCTAAAAACAGATACTTGGGAAGTTATTGGAAATATAGAAGTTACAAGGCTTCGTATATGCCAATGCTTACCTTAGACGGCACTTTGCCAAATATCAATCGCAAAATTTCAAAAATACCTTTGGGCGATGGCACTGAAATATTTCAAATACAACGTTCTGCCAACTATTCCATGCAAATGAGCCTTTCTAAAACTGTTGGTATTACTGGTGGGCAATTGTTTTTAAACTCAGGTATTGAGCGAATGGATATATACGATGAAAAAGGCTCTTTCGTTACTTCCTTTCTTTCAAACCCCATTTCTATTGGTTATCGCCAGCCTATATTTAATTATAATCCTTACCGTTGGGAGCGTAAGATAGAACCTATTCTCTACAACGAAGCCAAACAAGTATACATAGAAGACAGGGAACAATTGTCAATTAAAGCTGCTAATTTGTTTTTCGATTTATTAGATGCGCAAATCAGAGCTAAAATTGCTCGTATTAATCAGGCAAATAACGATACACTTTACAAAATTGCACAAGGACGTTATAACTTAGGTAAAATTGCTGAAAATGAATTACTTCAACTCGAATTAAGTCTTTTAAATTCAAACTTACAAGTAGAACAAACTCGTAATGATTTAGAAGTAAATCATTTTAGATTAAAATCATTTTTGGGAATGAGAGGCGACGAAAAAATTGAGTTGGTAATTCCAAAGCAAATGCCAGAGTATAAAATAGACGCTGCAAAAGCCATAGCCGAAGCCCGCAGCAATAGCTCCGAAGCCCTTTCATACCAACGCAAACTATTAGAAGCCAAAAGTTCGGTAAATAAAGCAAAGTTAGAAAATCGGTTTAATGCCAATTTATATGCAATGTATGGTTTAACGCAAAGTGCCGTTGAGTTTGAAAATACGTATAAAAATCCTCTTGATCAACAGCAATTATCATTAGGCATACAAATTCCTATTTTAGATTGGGGTTTGTCTCGTGCCAAAATAAAAATGGCTCAATCGAATGAAGAGCTTGTAAATACGCAAGTTGCACAACAAAAAATTGATTTCGATCAACAAATTTTAATTAAAGTAATGCAATTTAATATGCAGTACCACCAATTGATGATAGCTGCTAAAGCTGATACCATTGGCGAAAAACGATTTGCAGTTACCAAAGCCCGCTATATGATTGGTAAAGTTGATATTACCGAGTTAAACATTGCTATGACTGAAAAAGATAGAGCCACACAAGATTACATTGCAGCCTTGCGTTCGTTCTGGAATTCCTATTACGAAATACGCAAACTTACTTTGTTTGATTTTGTTGAAAACAAACAATTAGGTGTTGATTTTGATAGCTTGTATTGATAGGTTAGAAGTTAGAAGCCATAAATAAAAAAATTTGCTTAGTGTTTTTATGTGTCCTTAGTGCCTAAGTGGTTTAATCTGAAAATGCGTAGCAATTATCTCAACTTTCAAACAAAAAATTAAATTAATGAAAAAAACAATTTTAATCACAGGAACCTCATCAGGAATTGGCAAAGCTACTGCTAAATACTTTGCACAAAAAGGTTGGAACGTAGCTGCTACCATGCGAAATCCATCCAAAGAAACAGAATTAAATACCATCGAAAATGTAAAAGTATTTGCATTAGATGTAACTGATAGCGAGAGCATTAAAACAGCAATTGTTGATACAATGGCTGTTTTTGGCAATATAGATGTAATTGTAAATAATGCTGGTTATGGGACTGTAGGTGTATTTGAAGCTGCCGAAAAAGAACAAATTGAACGACAGTTCGATACCAATGTTTTTGGTGTAATGAATGTAATTCGCGAAATTTTGCCTTATTTTAGAGAGCAAAAACAAGGATGTATTATCAATGTTACGTCGGTTGCAGGATTTATAACTTTCCCTTGTTATAGCCTTTACCATGCCACTAAATTTGCAGTAGAAGGATTTGCAGAATCGTTGCAATTTGAGCTTCGCCCATTTAATATAAAAGTAAAAAATATTGCACCTGGTGCCATAAAAACTGATTTTTATAGTCGTTCGCAGGATGTGTTTAAAAAAGAAGGACTTACAGCTTACGATAAATATACCCAAATAACATATAAAACTACTCAAACTGTTGGAAATAATGCACCCGGACCAGAAGTAATTGCTAAAACAATATATAAAGCAGCCACCGATAAAAACTATCGCTTACGATATCCAGCAGGAGCACAAGCCATTGCAGCACTGACAATAAAAAGGTTAATACCTTATTGTTGGATTAAAGGAATAATAAAGATGGTGGTTGAAAAAGGGTTTAAAGCGTAAATGGTGGTTTGTTTTTTCTATACGATATACATAATATATTTTTAATTTTGCAAAAAAACAAATTATGGCAGACGATAAGAAAATCATTTTTTCGATGGTGGGTGTAGGTAAAATATATCCGCCCAACAAACAAGTGTTAAAAAATATTTACCTTTCCTTTTATTATGGTGCAAAAATCGGAATTATAGGGTTAAATGGTTCGGGGAAATCTACCTTGCTTAAGATAATTGCTGGCTTAGAAAAATCTTTTTTGGGCGATGTAGTTTTTTCGCCAGGTTACAAAGTAGGCTATTTGGCTCAGGAGCCGATATTGGACGACAACAGAACCGTTCGCGAAATAATAGAAGAAGGCGTGCAAGAAGTGGTTGATTTGTTAAAAGAATACGAAGCCATCAACAATAAGTTTTCTGAACCCATGAGCGATGATGAAATGACAAAACTCATTGATCGACAAGGAGAAGTTACCGAATTGCTCGAACACCATGATGCATGGGAATTGGATGCCAAATTAGAGCGTGCTATGGACGCTTTGCGTTGCCCCGAAGGCGATGCCATTATTAAAAATCTTTCGGGAGGCGAGCGTCGCCGTGTTGCTTTGTGTCGTTTGTTGTTGCAAGAACCTGAAATATTATTGTTAGACGAGCCTACCAACCATTTAGATGCTGAATCTATCGAGTGGTTAGAGCTACACCTGAAACAATACAAAGGTACTGTAATTGCTGTAACCCACGACCGTTACTTCCTTGATAATGTAGCCGGTTGGATACTTGAGTTAGATAGGGGTGAAGGTATTCCTTGGCAAGGTAATTACTCATCGTGGTTAGACCAAAAGTCGAAGCGATTGGAAATGGAAGAAAAAACCGAAAGTAAAAGAAAGAAAACACTCGATAGAGAGCTTGAATGGGTTCGTATGAGTCCTAAAGCACGTCATGCTAAAGGAAAAGCCAGACTTTCGGCTTACGAAAAAATGATGGGCGAAGATGTTAAAGAAAAAGAAGAAAAACTTTGTTTGAAAACCTAAATTTTTCGTTGCCTCCTGCAGGAATTGTAGGTGTAATAGGACCCAATGGTGCCGGTAAAACTACTTTGTTTCGGTTGATTATGGGCAACGAAACTCCCGATAACGGGCAATTCGACGTAGGCGAAACCGTAAAAATTGGCTATGTTGATCAACAACATGCTGATATTGACCCCGAAAAAAATGTTTGGGAGGTAATTTCTGGCGGAAACGAACAATTACAATTAGGCGGAAGGCTTACCAATTCAAGAGCCTATGTTGGAAGGTTTAATTTTACTGGTGTTGATCAAGGTAAAAAAACAGGAGTTTTGTCTGGCGGGGAACGCAATCGCTTACATTTAGCATTAACATTAAAATCGGAAGCCAACGTATTATTGCTCGACGAACCTACCAACGATATAGATATTAACACATTAAGAGCGTTGGAAGAAGGCTTGGATAATTTCGCTGGTTGTGCGGTTATTATTTCGCACGATCGTTGGTTTTTAGACCGTGTAGCAACTCATATTTTGGCATTTGAAGGCAATTCGCAAGTTTACTTTTTCGAAGGTTCTTATACAGAATACGAAGAAAACCGTAAAAAACGATTGGGCGATGAAGCTCCTAAGAGAATTAGGTATAAAAAATTGATAGCGTAACTAATTGAAATTAAAAATGCTGGTGCTTTTAAAACACCAGCATTTTTTGATAAACTATTTCAATACCATAGTTTATTTAGGAATATTATATTTATTACAAATGTAATTATAATCGGTATTACTTGCTGTTTTTAAAGTATGAACTCCACCAGGAATTACTACATAGCGGTATTGTATAGTACTTGAAGCACCAACGACAGTATTATCAATATTGAAACGAGTGTAATAAATTCTGCCAACTCCAAGAAAATAGTTCAACGTATTGGTTTTTCCTCCTGCATAGCTTGTATAAGGAAGAGGGTTAATAGTTGAAATATATTTCATGTAAGCAAGAACTGCTGCACTATCAAGCATGTTCTGTGTTAGCACAGTTGCATCTTGATAATTATATTTCAGATTTGTGTTATCTATAACTGTGTCTCTCCAAGGTTGTGCTAAGGTGGTCCAATTAGAGTAGTAAACGTTAGCATTGCCATCAGTTCCTTTTGCTCCACTGGGTCCTACTGCACCATCTTTTGCACATGAAAAAACGATAAGTAAACCCAACGTAAATAAAATAAAAATTAATTTTTTCATAGTTTTTAAATTTAATGAATTTGTTTTTCTATAAAAATATTTTATAAAAATTAAGTCGTAAAAGTACAACAAAATCCTTAAAAATCAGCAAAAGTTTAAGAAAATGTTAAAAAATATTCTATCTATTTGTTATTCTGTTTTTTAATATAAGGTTTTTGCTTGTTTGATTTTCTGTATGAAAATAAACAACACATATTTACTATCTTTGCATTACAATTTGTTAAAAGTAATAACGTTATTATTAAAAAAATTTATATGAAAATAATGATATTTATTTACTCGTTTTTGTTTTCACAAACGCTATTTTGCCAAGTAAATTTTGCTAAAGATGCAGATTATAAAGATTTTATGCAAACCAAAACCTTGGTTGTATTAAATAATAATCCATTTTCGTCATACAATGTAGTAATTCAAAAAGCAGTTGAAACTTTATGGAAAATTACACCTTACGAATTTATTACACCCAAAGAATTTATCTCAAAGAAAGGAAACAAAGCTTATTCTTTTTTAATTTTAACTGACGCAGCTTTAGAGCACAAAAAGACACTAATGCAATACAATATATTAAACCTTATTTTGGGTGGAAAGGTAAACACAATTAATGATATGCCCGATTTAGGCTCAATTCCATTATCTTATACTAATGAGGAAGAAGAAGACTATTTATACAAGATTGGAGGTGTTTTGCAATTTATGCAGTATTTTGTTCATTATAACCTAAATAATCCAAACAAAGATCTTTTAAAACTACTTAAAAATATTGAGGGAAATATCGGCAATAAAGAAATTTGGCTTTTAAAGAATGAGGTTGATGATGAGGTAAATACATTAGAAAAAATAAAACAATATTATACTGGAAGTGTTAAATTTGCAACCGAAGAAGAAATTGCGGATGCTATTGCCAGAAAAGATGCCAATGTAATTTTTCTACATAAAATTGGCAACAATGTAAAGGAAAATATTTCGTGGAAAGTTCTTATAAGTGCCGAAAATGGAGAAGCCGTTTATTTTGAGCAGCATAAAATTGATCAAAAGCATCCTGATGCTTTTACAGCAGAGGATTTTGGTAAATTAAAAAGCAGATAATGCAAACTTATGAATAAAATATACTGGTTCATAACAGGTTTGCAAAGCAAAGCTACTTAGAACCTTTATACCGAGCCAATTGCAGCAAAGTTTTTTTTGCAAACTTGGTTTCATTCGGTATAATTAGGAGTTGTAGATAGTTTTTGAGAGAATGTTAATTTTAGCGAACAATAGTGATATTTTTTACTAAATTAGCCAACAAAATACGGACAACAAGTTTTAACTCCAATATGTTAGATATTAATAAAATACGAAAAGATTTTCCTATCTTGCAGCAGCAAGTGTATGGTAAGCCTTTAGCTTACTTCGATAATGCAGCAACTACACAAAAACCTCAATGTGTGATAGATGCAATTGTAAAATATTATACCGAAGAAAACAGCAATATTCACCGAGGTGTGCATTTTTTGAGCCAAAAAGCTACATTGGCTTTTGAAAATGCGAGGGAAACGGTTCAGAAATTTATAAATGCACAACATGCTCATGAAATTATTTTTACACGTGGAACTACCGAAAGCATTAATCTTGTTGCATCTTCTTTTGGTAAAAAATTTATCGGAAAAGGAGATGAAGTGATAATTTCAGCCATGGAACACCATTCAAATATTGTTCCCTGGCAAATGATTTGTGAGGAAAAGCAAGCAGTTTTAAAAGTAATTCCTTTTCACAAAAACGGAGAGCTTGATATTGATGCTTTTGAAAAGTTACTATCTGAAAAGACCAAAATTATTGCCATTACGCATGTTTCAAATGCGTTGGGAACTATCAATCCTATCAAAGAAATCATAAAAAAAGCACATGAACGCAATATTCCTGTCTTGATTGATGGAGCACAAGGGATTGCGCATTCTAAGGTAGATGTACAAGATTTAGATTGCGATTTCTACTGTTTTTCAGGACATAAAGTCTATGCACCTATGGGAGTTGGTGTTTTATACGGCAAAGAAAAATGGTTAAACGCTATGCCTCCTTATCAGGGCGGTGGCGAGATGATTGAAACCGTTACTTTCGATAAAACAACGTACAACGAATTGCCTTTTAAGTTTGAAGCAGGAACACCCAACGTAGGTGATGTATTAGGCTTGGCAGTTGCATTGCAATATGTTGAAGCTATTGGCATTGATAATATTGCTATGTACGAAAACGAATTGTTAGAATATGCCACCAATGAGCTTTCTAAGATTGGAGGTATTCAAATTATAGGAACAGCAACGCATAAAGCATCTGTACTTTCGTTTTTGATTGATAATATTCATCCTTACGATGCTGGAACTATTATCGACCGCTTTGGTGTAGCTGTAAGAACCGGACATCATTGTGCACAACCTTTGATTGATTCACTCGGAATTCCCGGTACGGTG
>CAYTJB010000092.1:7092-10998 GCA_964437995.1 uncultured Bacteroides sp.
CATAAAGTTATAAAGTTTTTAAAGTAAAAAGAATATGAAAAAAATCAGTTCAATTTTAGTTGTAATATTTTTAATATCAACATCAGTATTTGCTCAAAAGCAATTAAAAAGTTTTGATGAATTAATGACTTCATTAAAGTCTGGAAAACAAGTTCGTATGGTGGTTTATTATAGCAAATGTAAGCTTATAAGTGATAATGAAGAAAAAGAAAAAGTGCCCGATGCAATTGGTGGAATGAACTTAGGTGTTTACGAGTATTTTGCAAAAGAAGCAGTTAAAAACAAATTGGCTTTTGTAGTTGCTTCCGAATCAAAACTAATTGAAAACCCAAAAGGCGATGGCTTTGTGTATAATTATGTAAAAGTAAAAGTTTCGGAAGATAACAAAGTAAAAATAACAGCACAATACGTTGATGCAAAAACGTTTGAGCAAAAAATGGACGAAAACTTTTTTAGCGAAATCAATGACGGGAAAAACGAAAAAGCTGTTTATTTTTACGAAGCGAATTAATACCGAAATGAAATATGTAGTAGTCTCCCGAAGTTTCGGGACTATCACTCTTGGAGCTACAACATCTTTCTGATCGGTATTATACCAGTTACAAAACGAACTAATTTATAAATCACTTTGGTATATTCTTTTAAAATGAAAATACAAGAAATAGAAAATCAGATTGTTGAAGAGTTTGAAAACTTCGACGACTGGATGGATAAGTACAATTATGTGATAGAAATGGGCAGAGAATGCCCAATGATTGACGAAAAAAACAAAATTGAAAATAATTTAATAAAAGGCTGTCAATCAAGAGTTTGGTTAAGTGCTGAATACATTGATGGCGTGGTTATATATAAAGCCGATAGTGATGCCGTTATTACCAAAGGCATTGCAAATTTGCTCATTCGTGTTTTGTCAGATCAGAAACCACAAGATATTATAGATGCAAAGCTTGAATTTGTTGACAAAATAGGCTTAAAAGAGCACCTATCGCCCACACGTTCTAACGGTTTATTGGCAATGATGAAACAAATGAAACTGTATGCTTTAGTATTCAAAACGAAGAACGAATAATAATTATAATTTATGAGTTATGAATAACAAGAAAGAGAATGTTTTACTTGCTAAGTCGTTTCGGTTTGCAATAAGAATTGTTAAAATATATCAGTATTTGAAAGAAACTAACAAGGAGTTTGTACTGAGCAAGCAATTACTAAGAAGTGGAACTGCAGTTGGTGCGTTGATTCGTGAAGCACAAAACGCTGAAAGTAAGGCTAATTTTGTACATAAGCTGGGTATTGCTCAAAAAGAATGTGATGAGAGTATTTATTGGATTGAATTATTAAAAGAAACTAACTATCTGAAAGATGTGGAATATGAAAGTATTAAATCAGATGCAACAGAGTTATTAAAAATCATCAGAAGCTCAATAATAACAGTAAAAACAAAATATTTATAATTTATAATTCATAATTAAAAACATGGAGCTAAAAGACGAACTTAGATTATATGAGCAAGCCGTTGTAAATGTGCTGAAAACTATTTACGACCCCGAAATTCCTGTAAATATTTACGATTTAGGTTTGATTTACGAAATTATTGTAAACGAAAATTTTACCGTAAAAGTAATTATGACATTAACTGCTCCAAACTGTCCGGTAGCCGAAAGTTTACCCCAAGAAGTAAAAGAAAGAATAAGTGCAATTGTTGGAATTAAAAGTGCCGAAGTTGAAATTGTGTTTGAACCACCTTGGGATAAAGAAATGATGTCAGACGAAGCAAAATTGGATTTAGGGTTTTTGTAAGGACAGTTTTTCTTTGACTCAAATCATATAATGAAACAATTTTTATTGTAATTTTGCAACATGGACAAAATAGGTTATGTAGAAATTAGAATTACGGGTTCAAAGGGTAATCTTGAACTATCACCTGATAATTATGATATTCGGGAAGTAATTTCTATTCTTGAAAATACAGAAAGCTTATTATTCCCAGGCGACAAAAGAGATAGACCTATTATAAGTTATAAAATCGAAGAAGGTTCTGTTAAACACATTTTCAAAACTTCCATACAATTTATTATCGGTTTTAATGCAATCATTGGACAAGTCAATCAGAATCAAAGTATTGATTTTCTTGACCTACAAACGGCAAAAGCTATTGAAAACATTCAAGATATTGCTTCTAAAAAAGATTATGTTTTCACATTAAAAACCTCTATTGTCCAAAGCAATGAAGTAAGAATTGATAGAACAACCAGATTCTATAGAACTGAAGCTATTTGGGCAGAAGCGGAATTTTATTTTTATGGTAGAGTAACTAATGCAGGTGGAAAAGACAAAGCTAATATTCATGTAATTACAGACGAGCTTGGAACGATTAGAATAGAAACTCCTATTTCGTTTTTAGAGCTATATGAAGATAATTTATTGTACAAAACATTTGGTGTTAGAGCAACAGGAAAACAACATTCAGAAACAGGAGAGATTGATAAATCAACTTTAAAATTCATTGAATTGGTTGATTATCAACCAAAGTATGACGAATCATATTTAAAACTATTAAGGGATAAAGCGAAAAAATCTTGGCTTGGGAATATTAATCCCGACAATTGGCTAAAAGAAATAAGAGGAGGTTATGATGCATAAATCTGTATTATTAGATACCAGTTTCTTTCTTCGCTTTCTGAATGATACAGACCCATTATTCAAAAATGCAGATGGTTATTTCCGATACTTTCTACAAAAAGAAATTACTATGATGATAAGTACTATATCTATCGCAGAGTATTGTGTAGGAGGAGATGTACATGAATTACCTTTAAAAAACTTGCAAATTGTTCCGTTTAATCTTGAAAATGCTAAACGAACTGGAGAATTTGCAAAAATTATATTTCAACATAAAAGTAAATTGCAAATCAGAGAACGCAATTTGATTCCCAACGACACTAAGCTTTTTGCACAAGCAGATACCGAAAAGTCAATTGAGTTTTACCTTTCTTCCGACACAGAAAGTTCAAAAATATACAATCTCTTAAAACAGCATACAAATCCTCGTTTTCAATTTATTGATCTTAATGTTTCTTACGCAGAAATATTTGGAGTTCTTGACTTATAAAGAGAAAATCACACTAATTCAAAATCTTAAAATTGTATTTTATAAAATCACCATATATACTTAGCAAACTTACGGGTAAAAGCGTAATTTGGGAAATGCCAAAAGGGAAAAATCGTATATTTCTTACTTTCGACGATGGTCCTGTGCCAGAAATTACGCCCGATGTTTTAAACTTGCTTTCTGAATTTCAGGTTAAAGCAACTTTTTTTTGTGTTGGCGAAAACATAAAAAAACATCCTCACATTTTAAATCAAATAATTGAAAATGGGCATAGTGTTGGATGCCATACGTTCAATCATTTGAATGGCTGGAAAACACCCAAAAAAGAGTATGTTGACAATGTTAAAAAGTGCGAGCAGTATTTGCAAACCCATCTTTTTCGTCCTGCTTATGGAAAAGCAACTCCGGCACAAATAGAATTAATAAAAGAAAAATATTTTACCATATTATGGTCGGTTTTAAGTGGCGATTTTGATAAAAAAATTACGGGCGAACAATGTTTGCAAAATGTTGTAAACAACACTGTTGACGGCTCAATTGTTGTTTTTCACGATAGCATAAAAGCCAAAGAACGATTAATGTATGCTTTGCCTAAATTTATCGAACATTTTCTTGCACAAGGCTTTACATTTGAATCAATTATATATGATGAACTCATTGAATATAGTGGTTCATCAAAAAACAGTTAAACAATAACTAAATAATGCGAATCAGGGTTATTTTTTTTTTGCCACAATTAAAAAGTACTTATAAATACTTAGAGTACTTATGAATACTTATAAGTACTATAGGCA
>CAYTJB010000093.1:0-9799 GCA_964437995.1 uncultured Bacteroides sp.
GCCCCAATTTTATCGGCAATAGCACGCATACGAGCAAAATCCCAATCTCTCGAATATGCAGAAGCACCTGCAATAATCAATTTTGGTCTTTCTCTCAATGCAGTTTCTTCCATCTTATCATAATTAATAACACCGGTTTCTTCTTCTACACTGTAATCAATAGCTTTATAAAGAATACCTGATGAATTTACAGGCGAACCGTGCGAAAGATGTCCACCATGCGATAAATTTAAACCCATAAAAGTATCGCCGGCTTGCAAACAAGCCAACATTACAGCCATATTAGCCTGTGCACCTGAATGTGGTTGAACATTTGCCCACTCAGCACCAAAAAGTGCTTTGGCTCTGTCAATAGCTAATTGTTCTGTTTGGTCAACTATTTGACAACCACCATAATAACGTTTACCAGGGTAACCTTCGGCATATTTATTGGTTAAAACTGAACCCATTGCTTCGAGTACTTGTTGGCTAACAAAATTTTCGGAGGCAATAAGCTCTATCCCATGTGTTTGACGTTGACGTTCTTGTTCAATCAGTTCAAAAATTTGATTATCTCTTTGCATAACTGTACTATAATTTTTTAAAATATTTAAAATTCAATATTGCAAAATTATACATTTATTTGTCATTAGAGTTATGGTTTTATTTTTTTTATTGCCAAATTCAGGCTGATAAGAATTTATTGTGTACTTTTGAATTTGAAAATCTAAAACATGGTAAAAATATCTGCTGTCATTATCACATTTAACGAAGAACGTAATATTGAACGCTGTATCAATTCGTTAAAAGGTGTTATTGATGAAATTATAGTAGTTGATTCGTTTTCAACAGACAAAACTGCCGAAATTTGTAATTCATTAGATGTAAAGTTTTTTCAAACCAAATGGGAAGGCTATGCTGCAACTAAAAATTATGGAAACAGCTTAGCCACTTACGATTATATCTTTTCTATAGATGCCGACGAAGCATTATCCGAAACGCTTAAAAAAGAAGTTCTTGCATTTAAAAACTCAGATACTCTTTACGATGCTTATCGTTTGAACCGTTTAACTAATTATTGCGGAAGCTGGATACACCATTGTGGTTGGTATCCTGATACCAAATTGCGATTATGGAACAAGCAAAAAGGAAAATGGGAAGGAAATATTCACGAAGAAGTAATAATGGCAACAGATTCAAATATAGCAAGTTTTAAAGGCGATTTGCTTCATTATTCTTATTATTCAATTCAACAGCATATTAATCAGGCAAATAAATTTACTGATTTAACAGCAATGGAAGCTTTTAGAAAAGGCAAGAAAGCAAGTATTTTAAAAATAATTTTTAGTCCTTGTGTAAAATTTATCCGAGATTATTTTCTAAAACTGGGGTTTTTGGATGGTTACCATGGCTTTGTTGTTTGCAAAATTTCTGCTTTTGCAACTTATCTGAAATACACAAAACTACGTGAGTTGTACAACATTGAGCAGTAAGCAATTGTTGAATTTAGAAACATTATATTTCCACAAAGGTATTTATGAAAACTCAACGTATTATCATTAGCAGAACAGATAGCATTGGAGATGTGATGCTAACATTGCCTTTAGCAGGAATATTAAAAAAATACTTTCCCGATATTTACATTCTCTTTTTAGGAAGTGCTTATACCAAAGATATTGTTGAGTGCTGTGAATACATTGATGAATTTATAGATTGGACTTTATTAAACAAGCTTTCTGAAAATGAAGCTATTATAGAGCTTAAAAAATACAATACTGATACTATTATTCATGTTTTCCCACGCAAAGAAATTGCAATATTAGCAAAAAAAGCCAACATTAAAAATAGAATAGGAACTACCAACCGTACATTTCATTGGTTCAATTGCAATCAATTGGTAAAGCTATCGCGTAAAAACTCCAATTTACACGAATCGCAATTAAATACCAAACTTTTAAACCCATTAGGAATTGATAAAGATTTTAATTTAAGCGAAATAGCTTCCTATTATGGCTTTAGCAAAATTAATGCTTTGCCCGAAAAATTTAATTTGTTGATAAATAAAGAAAAATTTAATTTGATATTGCACCCAAAATCAAAAGGAAGTGCGAGAGAATGGGGATTGGAAAATTTTGCAAGATTAATTGAAATATTACCAACTGATAAATATAAAATTTTTATCACAGGCACAGAAGCCGAAGCTACTTTAATGCAATCGGAAATATTAGATAAATATAAAAATATTACAAATTTGACGGGAAAATTAACACTGTCAGAATTTATTGCTTTTATTGCAGTAGCAGATGGCTTAATTGCAGCCAGCACAGGACCTTTGCATATAGCAGCTGCCCTTGGCAAACATGCTATAGGGATATATCCACCTATTAAACCTATGTACCCTATACGTTGGAAACCAGTTGGGGAAAATGCACATTATTTTGTAAAAGAAAAAATCTGCAATGATTGCCGGAAAACCAACGATTGCCATTGTATGAAAAGTATTTCGCCAGAAGAAATTAAGGAATATATAGATAAGCAGTAATAAATCATCAAATATTAAAATATCTGCTGTTTAATGTTTCTAAGTGAAGCCTTTTTATAGGGTGTTATTTTAAGAAAATATTAGCTATATCAGCCAATCAAAATTTACTAAATTGCTTATGCAATTCCAAAACCTGTGGAATTACCAATTGCGTATCATCATTTACAATCACAAAATCTGCTAATTCAAGTTTACAGTTTTCGTCCCACTGATTAGCTGTACGTTGCAAAAACATTTCATTAGAAATTTCATCTCTTTCGCATACTCTTTGCATTCTTAATTTTTCGGGTGCAGTAACCAAAATAGTTTTATCAACATATTTATCAAAACCACTTTCAAATAAAATAGCAGCTTCTTGTATAATGTATTGACAATCTGTATTTAATGATAAAATCCAATTATCGAAGTCTATTTTTACTAAAGGATGAATTAAATTATTTAAAAATTGCAACGAAGAAGCATCGGAGAAAACCAAATTAGCTAATTTTTTATTGTCGATAATACCGTTTGTGAGAATAACATTGCCAAATTTATTAATTAATTCGGCTTGAATTTCGGGTTTGAACAGCAACTTTTTAGCCTCGTAGTCGGCATGGTAAACGGCAATACCCAAAACTTTAAAAATCTCAGCTATTGTTGTTTTTCCGCTTCCAATGTTTCCTGTTAATCCAATTTTTAACATCTAATTTTATAAGTATAATGATTAGATTTTTTTCAATAAAAGGTTTTCGATAAAAATCATTAATTGAAAATCTTTTGATGATTTAAGTATAATCCAAAATAACAATGAAATAAACAAACAAAAAGAAAAGGCTAATATTTTCTTTCTATTTGGCAATCCATTGGTATTAATTACTTTATTGACTAATATTTTAAAATCTGTTTCCACTTTTCAAATTTAAACAATAAATCTCAATCTGTGCAGATTGAGATTTAATACCGATACGGTATCTGCAATAGTCCAATAAATTGGACGATAACATTTACTCTATCGGCATTATACCAAATTCTAACAAACTAATTTGTAATAAGTAATGGTATAATATTCTGTAAATAAATAAGTTTTTATAATGTTAAGCACTTTCTTAAGAAACTATAAGTACTTTAGGCACTCCAAGTACTCAAGGCACTATTTTTTAAACTTATTTAGCTTCTTGTAATTGAGCCGAATTATCCAACGCAATAGCTGATTTTTCGATTTTCAAACGATTTTGTCCTTCCACTTCAATAATAGCAGTGGTTTCGTGTAATTCAACTATTCTGCCATGAATTCCGCCGATGGTTACAATTTTTTGACCTTTTTCAAGCGATTCTCTAAACTTTTTTTGTTCTTTTGTTTTTTTCATCTGTGGACGAATCATAAAGAAATAGAATATTGCAATCATTGCTGCTATCAAAAAAATACCTTGAAAACCGCTGTCGCCTTTTCCACCTTGTTGTGGTGCCATTAAAATGATGTTTAATAAATTATTCATTGTTTTTATTATTATTTGATTATTAATTATTTTCGGGTGATGTTATCATTGCTTTTACATGTAGAACAAAATTACTGGGTTGAGTATTAGCACCTAAGGTAATTGTTTTATGTTGAAATCCGTTTTTGCCTGCGGTGTTAAAGGTAACGGTTACAACGCCTTCTTCTCCTTTGTGAACAGGTTCTTTAGAAAAATCGGGAACGGTACAACCACAACTTGCATTGGCTGTTGCAATTATCAAATCTGAATTTCCAATATTTTTAAATTTAAAACTATAACTTAGTTTTTCGCCTTCAATTACTTTACCAAAATCGTGCAAATCACTTTCAAACTGAAACTTTGGTAAGTTTGTAGTATCTTGGCTTCCTGATGCAGAATTAGGATTATTTACCAAATCTGCTGATAATTTTCCATCTGCTTTTTGCTTACATGCTGTAATAACAAAAAGCAAAAAACAGATAGCTAACAACTTGATTTTCATATTTATAATACTTTTTAAAAACATAATTTATTGTAAAAACTTAGTTCTTTAATTTTTTATGAGATTCCTCGCTCACTCGGAATGATAAAAGACTTCTTTCTTCTGTATTTCAACTACTTTTCACTTCATAACTCAATAACTCAATAACTCAATCACCAATTACTAATCACTAATTCTTATCTATCAAGCCTCTACCAATTTTATTAATGGATTTATCTGCTTGCAAATCATCAATCAATTTGTCGAGTACACCATTAATAAACACCTTACTTTTATCGGAACTATAGCCTTTTGATATTTCAATGTACTCATTCAACGTAACTTTAATGGGTATTGAAGGAAATTCCAACAATTCAACTAACGCCATTTTGATAAGAATATTGTCGATAATAGCAATTCGCTCTACTTCCCAATTTGTGGTTTTATCTGCAATTAGTTTCTCAAATTTATCAGCATTTATAATGGTTTTTCTGAATAAATCTATTACAAAATTTCTATCGTCATCTGCATTGCTTCTATCTTCATTTTTATAGAGTTCGGGCAAAGCACAGAATTCGTCATCATTTTCCGCAAAATTATCAATCGTTTTCAGCACCATCATCGAAACTGTAAGGTAATCGTCAGCCCAATATATATTTTTGTCTTCAAAATAATTTTGCAAAGCCTCATCAGCAATAATAAATTTTCTCAAAATAGAGATAATTACCTTTTTATCAGCAGCATAAGATGATTCGTCAGCATTCATATAATCATTAAAAGTTTTGCTTTCAATAATTTTTTGGTAAATAGAACGAAACATATCCTGCTCTTCTGACCAATTGATTTTTAATTGGTTAAAATGAAGTTGGAAGTTTTTATTGCTTTCGAGTTGTTTTATAAATTTATTATCAACAAAACGTGAATTTGGGTTCAAATCTTCTGCCGAAGGAATATGTTTCAGTTTGTTTTCTTCCAAGCGATGTTTAGCAAAATCAACCAGTTCAACTAATACAGACAATTGATATATGTACAACTCATAAAGTTTTTCGATACTATTTATCAAGTTTTTTTCGGCAATATCCATGCGATCGTCGTTGGATTGAAAAAAAGCATACAGTGCTTGCATCACTTTGGTACGTAAGTATCGTCTGTTCAGCATAAATAGAATGAGCGTTTAATTGATTTATTGCTTTTAAATAAGTTTGCAAATTTACAATTTTAATTCAAAATATTGGCATCTATTTTTTAAAACTTAAATTAAGCCTAAGCATTGTTTCTTATAACTTTATTAATCAATTCTCTAAACATACAAAAAACCCTTTAAATATTATTTTTTTGCTTTCTAATGCTTTTATTTCGTAATTTTGTAATCATCAAAGTTTGTACTGAATCTAATTTGCGTGTATATTTTGATTAAACTTTAATTAATTGTAAAAATGAGCTATCTAATTTTAGAAACACAAAATAAATCTGATATTGAGTTAATTATTGCTTATGCAAAAAAAATAAATGCTAAAGTTGTTGAAATAACTCAAGCTAAAAAAAACGAAGATGCTAGCCCAATGGATTGGCTTGAAAAGTTAGCAAAAAAAGGGGGTGTTCAATCTATTGAAAATCCTATAATATGGCAAAAAGAAATTCGTAATGATAAACCACTATTAAATAGAGAATAAAATGATTTTAGATAGTAATATTATCATTTATGCAGCAATGCCTGAAAATAAAAAATTAAGAAAATATCTTAAATCAAATGAAAATAACTTAACGGTTTCTATTATCTCAAAATTAGAAGTATTAGGTTATCATAAGCTGTCAAAAGAAGAGAAAGAGTTGTTTTTGCATTTTTTTGCCTCCATTAATATTATCCCAATAAATGATGCTATTATTGAAAAAGCAATTCAAATTAAGCAAACTAAAAAAGCATCTCTTGGAGATTCTATTATAGCAGCCTCTGCAATACTATTTAACCAACCATTGCTTACAAACAATGCAGAAGATTTTACAAATAATCAAGAAATAGATTTAATACCCTTGAAATCAATTCTATAATTCACTCATACCATTACATGTCAAAAACCAAAACCGTTTTCTTTTGTCAAAACTGTGGTGCTCAATCACTCAAATGGATTGGAAAGTGTCCTTCGTGTGGCGAATGGAATACTTATGTGGAAGAAATAGTTGAACGCGACAAAGACCAAAAATGGAACCGTCAAACAGAGCGTAAGCAAAGCAAACCCATGCTTATCAGCGAAATAAAATATGAACAAGAATCGCGAAAAGATACCAATAACGCTGAGTTAAATAGGGTTTTAGGCGGTGGAATGGTTCCCGGTTCTTTGATTTTAGTTGGGGGAGAACCCGGTATTGGTAAGTCAACCCTGATGTTGCAAATTGCACTTCATATTAAAAAATGTAAAGTTCTATATGTAAGTGGCGAAGAAAGCGAACAGCAAATTAAAATGCGTGCCGAAAGAGTTGGTTCAACTAATAATGATTGCTATATTTTAACAGAAACTTCTACACAACAAATTTTTCAGCAAATTGCCGAAATTACGCCTGATTTACTCATTATTGATTCTATTCAAACCTTACAAACCAATATTATTGATTCATCGGCAGGAAGTATTTCTCAAATTAAAGAGTGTGCCGCCGAAATGCAACGTTATGCCAAACTTACCGGAACACCTGTTTTTTTGATAGGGCATATTACCAAAGATGGCAATCTTGCAGGTCCTAAACTGCTCGAACACATGGTGGATACAGTGTTGCAATTTGAAGGCGACAGAAATTATGGCTACCGTATTTTGCGTTCAGTAAAAAATAGATTTGGTTCTACCTCAGAGCTTGGTATTTACGAAATGCAAGGAAGTGGATTACGTGAAGTATCTAATCCTTCCGAAATATTATTATCGCAGAGAGATGAAAACCTGAGTGGAACAGCTATTGCAGCCACTATTGAAGGTATGCGTCCTATGTTGATTGAAACACAATCATTGGTTAGTTCTGCAGCTTATGGTACGCCTCAGCGTTCATCAACTGGTTTTGAAACCAAGCGCTTGGGCATGCTGTTGGCTGTACTCGAAAAACGTCATGGATTTAAATTAGGTATAAAAGATGTATTTTTGAATATTGCAGGCGGAATAAGAGTGGACGACCCAGCTATTGACCTTGCAGTAATATGTTCCATTTTATCTTCCAACGAAGACATAGCTATAAGTGCTAAAGATTGTTTTGCTGCTGAAGTAGGACTTTCTGGCGAAATCCGTCCGGTAAACCGAGTTGACCAACGCATAGCAGAAGCTGACAAACTTGGGTTTGAAAGAATTTTTATTTCAAAATACAACTTAAAAGGGTTAGAATTAACAAAATACAGTATTGAAATTATTGCGGTAAGCAATGTAGAGCAAGTATTTTCTAAATTATTTGGGTAATTTTTTAAAATTAAAAATCAATGAGTTATTAAATTTTAATAAAAATCCTTATAATTGTTTGTTGGTAAGAATAATATTTGTAATTTTGCCCCCTTGTTTAAAAAGATAGATGCTTTGGGATATTTAAAGCAATATATATTGCCTTTCAGTGGTTTAAGTTTAGATAAACACCTTTATCATTTTGATATTGATGGTAAATTTTTTGCTGAATTTGAATATTCTGATATAGAGCAAGCGTCAATCAATGTTGATCTTACGTTGGATAGGCAAGAAAGAATGTTGGTACTTGACTTTACAATTAAAGGAAGTGTAAATGTTATGTGCGACCGTTGCTTAGATAATTTTGATTTTGTAATTGATAAACAAGAAAGACTGATAATAAAATTAGGAGAAACTTGGGGAGAAGAAAATGATGATATTTTGATAATTCCCGAAACAGAACATCAAATAGATATATCATTAAATTTATATGAGTACATTGTTTTGATGCTTCCTATAAAAAGAACACATCCTGAAGATGAAAACGGGAATACAAAATGTAATCCTGAAATTATAAAAAAATTAAATGAACTTTCGCATACAGAACCCGACTCACGTTGGGAAAGTTTGAAAGGACTAATAACAGATAATTAATTAATAACATTAAATAATAATTCAAAATGGTGCATCCAAAACACAGATTCTCAAGCAACAGCATAATTTTCAATAGTTTACAGTTTCCTTAACTAAAATTTAAAGTTAATGAAAATAGGATTAGATGTAATGGGAGGCGATTATGCTCCCGATGCTACCATTAAAGGTGCTATTTTAGCTCAAAAAGAAATATCTAAATCGGATAGAATCGTTTTAATTGGCGATGAAGAAATAATAATTGCCAAATTAAAAGAATTTAATGCCAATTTGGATGATTTTGATATTGTTCATGCTCCTGAAGTTATTGGCATGGGCGAAAAACCTATTAAAGCATTTACACAAAAACCAAATTCAAGTATTGGTATTGGTTTTAAGTTGTTAAAACTTAAAAAAATTGATGCTTTTTCGAGTGCTGGCAATACAGGAGCAGCACTTGTAGGTGCAATGTATAGTGTAAATACCATTACTGGTGTTATCCGCCCTTGTGTTTCTGGATTTTTCCCAAAAGAAGATGGAGGATTAAGCCTAATTATTGATATTGGAGCTAATCCCGATAGCAAGCCAGATGTATTGTATCAATTTGCTATTTTAGGAAATATATATGCCAAACACGTTATGGGCATTAAAAAACCAAGAGTTGGCTTGCTTAACATTGGGGAAGAAGAAGAAAAAGGAAATCTCCAATGTCAGGCAACATTTCAATTAATGAAAGATACCAAAGATTTTAATTTTGTTGGAAATGTTGAAAGCCGTGAGCTTTTCAAAAATAATGTTGATGTGTTTGTTTGCGATGGGTTTATAGGAAACGTTATTGTTAAGCAAACAGAAGCTCTTTACACACTTTTAGTCAAACACAAATTGCTTGACGATTATTTTAAAAGGTTTAATTACGAAAATTTTGGAGGTAGTCCTATATTAGGAGTAAACTCTTCGGTTCTTATTGGACACGGTATTTCCAATGATATTGCTATTAAAAATATGCTGTTATTATCAAGAGAAGTTCATTTAACAAAACTTCCTCAAAAAATAAAAGCAGCCATGACAAAATATGCTCAGCCTAATTAAATTACATTAAAAACTAAATCGAATGACAAAAATTAGAGCAGCCATAACTGGCGTAGGTGCATGCCTTCCTGATTATATTCTTAGTAACGAAGAATTAAGCAAAATGGTTGACACTACTGATGAGTGGATAATGACCCGCATCGGGATTAAGGAAAGACGGATTATTAAGGGAGAAGGGAAGGGTACTTCGGATATTGGAGCCGAAGTAGTTAAG
>CAYTJB010000093.1:9809-10952 GCA_964437995.1 uncultured Bacteroides sp.
GGGCCTGCTGGCGGCGGTGCTGGCTTTTCAAGTGCCGATCCAGACTTGGGAAAAATTCGCTCCATTGCTGTTTTTACTGGCCTTGGTCTTGTTGATCTTGGTGCTGGTGCCGTTTTGGATTTATTGAAAAAAACCAATACTTCTCCCGAAGAAATTGATTTGCTGATTTGTGCAACCGTTACGCCTGATATGCAATTTCCTGCAACTGCCAATATTATTTGCGACAAAGCTGGAATTAAAAATGCCTTCGGTTACGATTTAAATGCAGGTTGCTCAGGTTTTCTTTTTGCATTGGCTACCGCAACCCAATTTGTTGAAACAGGTAACTACAAAAAAGTAATCGTAGTAGGTGCCGAAAAAATGTCGTCTATTGTTGATTATACAGATAGAGCTACTTGTCCTATTTTTGGTGATGGCTCAGGTGCTGTATTGTTAGAACCTACTCAAGAAGAAATAGGTGTAATGGACATGATACTTCGTTCTGATGGAGCAGGTAGAGTGCATTTGCACCAAAAAGCAGGTGGTTCGGTAAAACCATCATCGCATGCCACAGTTGATGCTCGCGAACACTTTATCTATCAAGAAGGACAACCGGTTTTTAAGGCTGCTGTTTCTAATATGGCTGATACAGCTGTTGAATTGATGGAGAAAAACAATTTATCTGCTGATGATATTGCTTGGTTAGTTCCACATCAAGCCAATATGCGTATTATTGAAGCTACTGGTAAACGTATGGAATTACCTAATGAAAAGGTAATGATTAACATACAAAAATACGGAAATACTACTGCTGCTACACTTCCATTATTGCTTTGGGATTACGAAAAAATATTAAAAAAAGGCGATAACCTGATTCTTGCAACTTTTGGTGCAGGCTTCACTTGGGGTGCTATTTGGCTCAAATGGGCTTATAATAGCAAGTAGTTATTGAGTTTATAAAATAAAAAAGACTCGCTTTCATAAAGCGAGTCTTTTTTTATTATAATAATAAGAGGCGTATCAGCATTATACCAAATTCTAATAAACTAATTTATAATAAGGTAATGGTATTATCTTAAAATTTGCAAACTACTTTTGTATTCTACATTTTTTAAAAGACCTTTGGCTATAATAGTTACATAATACACACCATCGGGCAAACCT
>CAYTJB010000094.1:0-10887 GCA_964437995.1 uncultured Bacteroides sp.
AGTATTTGATGCCCAATAAATCATTTTTAAACAATGTGTTAATGATTGCTGGTGTGGATGCTACTTGGGCTCCTGTGCATGGTAATGGACAAGTAAATTATGCTACATCCACTTATTTCAACACTGCTAATGGATTCAATTGTACAAGCTATTTATATCCTGCTTCAGCAAATAGTGCTTCTCAGATTATTCAAAACGTAAGTGAAGGTGTTGGTTTTGCAAATTATACAGCACACGGTAGCTCAAGTGGTTGGGCTGATCCAAGTTTTGAGGTTTCTGACGTTGCTGGGCTTCAAAATTCAGGAAGATACCCTTTAATGGTAGGTAACTGTTGTGTAACTAATCAATTTGATGTTCCAGAATGTTTTGGTGAAGCATTGTTAAGAGCTAACAACAAAGGTGCAATTGGTTATATTGGAGCGTCTAATAATTCTACCTGGGATGAAGATTTTTGGTGGGCTTGTGGAGTTGGTACTGTTGTTGTAAATCCTACTTATTCATCAACGGGCTTAGGAGCTTTAGATAGGATTATGCATACCAATGGAGAACCATTTTCGCAATGGTATGTGAGCCAAGGGCAAATGGTTAATGCAGGCAATTTGGCTGTTACACAAGGATCTGCTTCCAGTTATGATTATTACTGGGAAATTTATCATTTAATGGGAGATCCTTCCTTAATGCCATACTTTAAAATACCACAAGTGCTTACAGCTACTTATATGCCTATTCTTCCTTTGGGTAATACTTCGTTTACAATTAATACCGAAGCTTATGCTTATGTTGGTATTTCGATGAATGGTGTTTTACACGGAGCTGCTTTGGCAGATTCATTAGGTGTAGCAGTTGTAAGCATCGTTCCTTTTACAACCGCAGGAACAGTTGATATTGTAATTACCAAACAAAATCGTCAGCCTTTAATTACTACTATTCCAGCAGCTTTACCTTCCGGACCTTATGTTTCACTCAATAACTATCAATTAACTGACATTGCAGGAAATAATAATTCATTGGCAGATTATGGCGAAACCATTAAATTAAACATAAATTTGAAAAACATTGGTGTTGCAGACGATAATAGCGTTATCGTTAAATTATCATCCAATAATCAATATGTTACAATTACAGATAGTACCGAAGCTTTTGGAGCTATTATTGCAGGAAATTCGAAAAATATTAACGATGCTTTTACTTTTTTAGTAGCAAATAATATTCCTGATCAAAACATAGCAAACTTTATACTTAAAGTAACAGATGCTTTGAGTAATACTTGGAATTACTCAATTAATATAGTCTTAAACGCACCCGTTTTGAATATTGTAAGTATGACCATTGAAGATAATGCTCCAGCCAATTATAACGGAAGATTAGACCCAAATGAAACAGCCAATATTCGTTTTAAGGTTCAAAATGTAGGACATAGCAATACTGGAGCTACGGTTGTAACTCTTACATCAGCAAATTTATTTATCAATATTCCTAATCCTACTGCAAATCTAACTTCTTTAGATAAAGGAACAACTACAGATGTAGTATTTTCTGTAACAGCTAATTCTACAGCCCTTAATGGTGCTAATTTTGGATTAAATTTGGATATAAATTCCACTCCTTATAGTGTTCAGCAAATTTTTAATAGCATGATAGGCTTGATGGTAGAAGATTTCGAAACACAAAATTTTAAAAAATATACTTGGGACACAACTGCTGCAAATTCTTGGAAAATTGTAACCACAGGTGTTTATGAAGGTAGTTCGTGTGCTAAATCAGGAGCTATTGGGAATAACCAGTCTTCTACTTTATCAATTTCCTTAAATGTATTGGGGAATGATAGCATTTCATTTTATAGAAAAGTATCTTCTGAAGCAAATTATGATTTCCTAAAATTTAATATTGATGGGAATTTGATTGAGAAATGGTCAGGAAATAAAGCATGGGCAAGGGTTAGCTATTCAATTACAACAGGAAACCATTTGCTCTCATGGGTTTATAGCAAAGATAATTCTACCGTTTCAGGTAGCGATTGTGCTTGGGTTGATTTCATCGTTTTTCCTTCAATTTATACCACAATAGGCGTTGGAATAGCTGAGTTATCTAAAGAAAACACAAACCAACTATCAATATTTCCTAATCCAGCTAACGAACAATTAAATATTTCTTACAAATTAGCTACAAATAGCAATGTAAACTTGAAAATATTTAGTGCTAATGGTCAAATTGTTTACAGCAATGAAAATGATTTCCATACAGCAGGAAGTTATTCCGTTAATTTTAATGCTTCATCATTAAGCAGAGGTATTTATTTTATTAGTTTGCAAACCAATAATCAAGTTATTACTCAAAAATTAATTATCACGAAATAAATATATTCTTATGAGAAAAATAATTTTATTAACGTGTTTATTTATTAGTTTTTTGCATTTAAACGCAAGTGATAATAAGAATAATCGTTCTATAAATTCAATGGCAAAGGTTGAGCTTATTTCTTCGGACATCCAAAGCTCTATTGTTCGTTTTTCGTTTGACAATTACAAAACTACCGATGTTCAAACTCCAAACGGAATCGCTAAAAATATCAGCCTTAATGGTGCTTTCCCAATGCAAATTGCTGGAGCTCCTGACTTGTTAACGATTTCAACTTCTGTTATTATTCCTGATGATGCTGAAATGGAGGTGGAAGTAATTAGCAAATCTTTTACCGATTATCAAAACATTTTAATTGCTCCGTCAAAAGGAAATTTGTTAAGAAACATTGACCCTACTAATGTTCCTTATACTTATGGTAACAAATACACTATTAACGACTTTTACCCCGGTAAATTAGCCGAATTGCAACAACCATACATCTTGAGAGATTACAGAGGGCAAACCATTACTGTTTATCCTTTTCAATATAATCCCGTTACCAAAGTGTTGAGGGTTTATAATGATTTAACGGTTAAAGTTTCCAGAATTGGCATTAGCACTATTAATACAATAACTCGTACTAAATCATTTAATAAGATTGACAATGAATTTAGTGTAATTTATAAAAAACAATTTTTAAATAGCTCAGCAGGAAACAGCAAATATACACCTGTAAATGAGCAAGGCAAAATGCTTATTATTTGTCCTGATGGATATATGTCAGCAATGCTACCTTTGATTCAATGGAAAAATATTTCTGGTGTTCCCACAGAGATGGTTGATGTAACTACCGCAGGAAGTACTAATACAGCTATCAAGAACTACATTTCTAATTATTATACTACCAATGGCTTAACCTTTGTTATTTTGGTAGGCGATGTAGCACAAGTTCCTACATTTACTGTTTCTGGTGGTGGTTCTGATAATACATACAGCTATCTTGCAGGAAGCGACCATTATCCCGAAATATTTGTAGGACGTATTTCTGCCGAAAATATTACACATGTGCAAACACAAGTACAAAAGATACTTACTTATGAGAAAACCCCTTCAAGTGGAAACGGCTGGTTAAATAGAGGTATTGGTATTGCGTCTGAGCAAGGTCCCGGTGATAATAATGAGTATGACCATGAGCATATACGTAATATTAGAACTCAATTAATGAATTATGAATATATAAATTGTAGCGAATTATATGATGGAAGCCAAGGGGGACTTGATGCAGGAGGAAATCCTACATCTACAATGGTTAGTAATGATGTAAATAATGGCGTTGGAATAATTAATTATACCGGTCATGGCTCTAATTCTTCGTGGAGTACATCTGGATTTTCGAGTACTAATGTTGATGCTTTAAACAATATTAATCAATGGCCTTTTATTTTTTCTGTAGCTTGTGTAAATGGTAATTTTACCACAGGAACTTGTTTTGCAGAAGCGTGGATGAGAGCTACCTATAATACTCAACCAACAGGTGCCATAGCAACTTTAATGTCAACCATCAACCAAAGTTGGGATCCTCCTATGTGTGGGCAAGATGAAATGATAAATATACTTACCGAAAGTATTCAGGAAAATATCAAACGTACTTTTGGCGGCATTTCTATGAACGGTTGTATGAAAATGCTTGATAATTACACTACAGCCGGCGAATCAATGATTGACACATGGAATATTTTTGGAGATCCATCTTTAATAGTTCGTACTGATACAGCAAAGTTAATGACAGTAACTCACAATCCTGTTGTTTTTATGGGTGCCACAACTTATGCAGTAAATTGTAATGTTAACGGTGCAAGGGTTACATTAAGTATCAATAACCAAGCCATTGGTTCTGCTTTGGTAAGCAATGGAGTGGCTAATATTAGTTTTAATGCACTGATAAACCTCGATACAATTACCGTGGTTGCAACTGCTTATAATTATATTCCATACATTGGACAACTAAATGTAATTGTTCCAAGTGGTCCATTTATTCAATTCAACAATAAGCAAGTTATTGATGTGGCTGGTAATAATAACTCTCAAGCCGATTACAACGAAAATATTACACTAAATGTTGATTTAAAAAATGTAGGTGTAGCAATTGCTAATAATGTAACTGTTACATTATCAACAGCTGATACCAATGTAATAATTACTGATAATCAACAAAGTTGGGGGGATATTGCAACGAATACTATTTCAAGTCAAAGTAATGCTTTTGCATTTACTGTAAAAAATAATGTTTCCGACCAACATCAAGTTAATTTTAACCTTGCCATTGTTGATGGAGCTTCTAATACTTGGAATACAGGGTTTAGTCTTATTTTAAATGCACCTGTATTCACTGCTGGAAGTATTATAATAAAAGATACCATAGTAGGCAATAATAATGGGAAATTAGATCCGGGCGAAACAGCCGTAATTATAATTCCTTCTGCAAATACAGGACATAGTGATTGTACAAATATTTCGGGCATTTTATCATGTGTGAGTCCCTATTTAACAATTATTTCAGCCAATACCATTAACATTCCAATGCTTAATCAAGGAAATAGTGTTAATGCTTCTTATATAATAAAAGTTGACAGCCTTACTCCGACAGGCACAAATGTTGTATTAAATTATCAATTATTATCAGGAGCTTATCAATCCAATAGCTCTTATTATCAGGCAATAGGATTGGTAACCGAAGATTTTGAAACAGCAAATTTTACAAAATTCAATTGGGTACAAGGAGGCAATACCCCATGGACAATTACAAATGCTAATCCTTATGATGGCACCTACTCTGCAAAATCGGGAGCTATTGCAAATAGTCAATCAACTACGTTATCAATTCTTGTAAATGTTGCTTCTGCTGATACAGTTTCTTTTTATAAAAAAGTATCTTGCGAAAACTCGTCAAACACTATACCAAATTGGGATTATTTGGAATTTTTTATTGATAATACATCAATGGGTAAATGGGATGGCGAAGAAGCTTGGTCGAAATCAGCATACACAATAACAACAGGAATTCATACTTTGAAATGGGTGTATAAAAAAGATAGTTATGGCATTGCTGGTAGCGATTGTGCTTGGTTAGATAACATTAAATTTCCGACAGGAATTGTAAGTAAAGCTCCATTAAGTTGCACATTAACAGCTTCTGTTGATACTATTTTTGGAAATACACCTACACAGCTCCAAACCACAGTAAATGGTGGCTTGGGAAATAATATGTTTACCTATACAGCAAATCAAATTGCAACTACTCTTAGTGGTAGCAACCCAACTGTAAATCCAGATACTACAACTGTTTATACTGTTACTGTTACCGATGCTAATAATGCAACTGCTATTGCATCTTTTACTTTATATGTTAAGGATGTTGGTATTAGCGAAAATACTTTGTCAAATACAAGGATATATCCAAATCCTTTCAATAAAGAATTAACTATTGAATTTAACAAAAATGAAACAGCAAAAATTTCAATATTTAATACTGTTGGGCAATTGGTTACTCCAATATCTGTTGTTTCTGCATCAAATAACAACAAACAAATAATTACTATTAATGCTTCCTCTCTTGAAAAAGGTATTTATTTTATACAATTAAAAACTACTAACGGTAGCCTAACCAAGAAATTGATTAAAATTGAATAAGAGGAATAAATGATTTCAAAGAAAAGCTGACTTTTTTGAGTCAGCTTTTCTTTTTATGATGGCACAAACTACCGTTCGTCTTCTTCTATTTTAGGGTCTATTGTAACACCATCGTATTTTAACTCTCTTCCGTTGCGATAGTAATTTTTTAGAAATAAATTACCTTCGTATTCATATTTTAGCCATTCGCCTTCGCGTTTGCCCATTACATAATTGCCAATTTCTTCCATTTTCCCATTATCCCAGTAATGAGTATGTTTTCCATTAGGGTTCTCCTCAACATAACTACCGGAAAATTTTAATTTACCATCAGGATAATATTCTTTCCACAATCCATCTCTTTTACCATCAATATATTTTCCTTCGGCAACATAATTGTTGATATTGTAATACCATAATCCAGTTTCTTGACCTTCAATAAATTCGCCTTTGGTTATCACTTTTCCCGTATCATCATATTCTATCAAAAATCCTTCCTCTAAACCATCTTGAAAGTTTTGCACCAACAATTCGTTGCCATTACTAAAATACCATTTCCATTCGCCCTCAGCATTGCCATTGTTATTGTACATTCCTTGTTGTTCGATATTGCCATTTTTATAATAAAATTTCCAGTAGGCAATTTTTTTATTGTCTTTGTATTTTCCTTCTGCTTTTTTAGCTCCATTATCGTAAAATTCAGTCCATAAACCTTGTTTTAAACCGTTTTCATCTACAATTCCTTTTCCAATAATAACGCCTTTCTTAAAAATATAACTTTGCTCAATACTACCGTCTTTTTTGTACTCGCGACGAACACCTTCGGCTACACCATTATCGTAGCTGGCTACAATTTTTACTTTTCCATCAGGATAATAATCTGTTCGTACTTCCAAATTTCTTAATTCGGGAACATCAATTTGTTTTTCATCATTGATGTATTTTTCAATATTTAACAGGTTTCCTTCGCGTGAATATGTTTTAAAAAATCCATTTTTTTTGTCGTTGATATAATTGCCCTCGCTTTTGGTTTTATCATTGTCCCAAAAAGATTTCCACAAACCTTGTTTCAAACCATTTTTATCTCTACGATTAATTTTTTCGCGATTTACAATCATTCCTCTTCGGTATTCGGTAATAGAAATAATGGTGCTATCTTCGCCAAACTCTTTTGATATACCATGCTCTAAGCCATTATCGAAGGGGATTAATCGCATTATGTTGCCATTTGGGTAATAATATGTTGTAAATCCCTGTTTTACATCGTCTTTAAAATTTTCTTCAATGTTTTCTTTCTCTAAATAGCTTTTGCGAAGTCCATTTTTTTTGCCTTTTTGATAATTGATTTCCATGCTAAGCTTCGCTGCTTCGCTGTAAAACTTCCAAACACTATCTAATTCAAAGTTCTTACGATTTCCTTCCGAAATTAAAATTCCTTTTTCGTTGTAAGTTTTCCAATATCCATCGGGTTTGCCGTTTTTAATAAAGCCCTCGCTCGAAACCACACCATTCTCATAATAAAACTTAGTATAAACAGTAGTATCTTGTGCTTCCGACAAGAGTGGCAACACAAATAGCAAAAAGACAATAATGGTTTTTCTGTACATATATTTCATCGGAATTAACTACAAATTTAAAGATTGAAGGAATTGATTTATTATTAAAAAGTTAAATGTTTTTTAAAGTAGTTTTGCCTATAAAACTACATTTTAAATTCATAGTAAAACACATCTTTTTTACAAAAATAAGCATTGTTTTTGTAAAAAAAGATAGAAAACTAATTGTTAAATTTGACATATCAAAAATTAAATACCTCAATGCTAATAAGCTCTTTGGTTTTTGCCTTCGATATAATTGATAAAAGATTTATTAACTACTTTATTGCCACCTGGCGTAGGATACTTTCCTGTGAAGTACCAATCGCCTAAATCTTCGGGACATGCATCGTGTAAATCTTCAATAGTTTGGAAAACAATTTGTACTTTAGCTTTAGCACCTTCGGGAGTAATTAATTCCGCTATTTTCTGCGAAATTTGTTCAATAGTAAATGGTTTGTAAATTTCCCTTACATAGTTTACAATTTCTTCTTTAGGGAAATTTTCCTGAACTTTTGATTTTTTATATACTTCGTTGATAATATGTGTTTGCTTAGTCTCTTTTAGTAATTCAATTACGGCTTTAAAAGCAATAAAATCACCAAGTTTTGCCATATCAATCCCATAGCAGTCGGGATAACGAATTTGTGGTGCCGAAGAGGCGATTACGATTTTCTTAGGTCCTAAACGGTCAAGAATACGAATAATACTTTGTTTAAGCGTAGTTCCACGCACAATGGAATCGTCCATCACTACTAAGTTATCAATACCTTCTTTAACAACACCATAAGTAACATCGTAAACATGAGCTACCAAATCATCACGTTGTTTGTCTTGTGTAATAAAAGTTCGTAGCTTAACATCTTTAACAGCAATGGTTTCGATACGAGGACGAATAGCAAGAATTTCGTCTAATTTTTTAGGTGTTAAATTAGCTCCTTGTTCTAAAATTCTATCTTTGTGAACATTTCTGCAAAAATCATTCAAACCTTCTACCAATCCTTGAAAAGCTACTGATGCTGTATTTGGAATGTATGAAAATACGGTGTTTTCAATATCATAATCAACAGCTTTTAATAAAGTAGGCGTTAATAGTCGTCCTAATTTTTTTCTTTCCTGATAAATTTTGGCATCGGTACCTCTCGAAAAATAAATTCGTTCAAATGAGCATGATTTTTGGTCGGTTGAAGGTTGTTTGCAAAGAACTTCTTCTACGTTCCCATCACGTTTTACAATCAAAGCATGTCCGGGTTGAATAGGCTGAATGGATTCAAAAGGAACATTAAAAGCAGTTTGAATAACAGGACGCTCGGAAGTAACTACCACAACTTCGTCATCATGATAATAAAATGCCGGGCGTATTCCCGATGGATCACGCATTACAAAAGCATCGCCATGACCTAATAATCCAGCAATTACATAACCACCATCCCAATATTTTGATGCACGGTGTAAAATTTTGGGAATATCTAAATTTTTGGCAATCAAATTTGAAATTTCACGATTTGAATGCCCTTCGGCTTTATATTTGATAAACAATTCTTGATTTTCGTCATCTAAAAATTTTCCAATTTTTTCTAAAATAGTAACTGTATCATTGGTTTGCAAAGGATGTTGTCCTAATCTTACCAATTTATTGAACAATTCGTCCATGTTGGTAAGGTTAAAATTGCCTGCAGCTACTAAATTACGCGACATCCAATTATTGGCACGCACAAATGGATGAATGTTTTCGAGGCTATTTTTACCAAAAGTACCATAGCGTAAGTGCCCAAGAAATAATTCGCCTGTAAAATCCACATTTTCTTTCATCCAGTTTACATCGTTGAGCAAATCAGGATTTTTGTCTTTTATTTTCTGGATATTGGCATAAATTTGTCCGAAAATATCTTTGATAGGGCTTTCCTTATTGGAACGAGTAATATTTATATATTCTTTACCAGGTTTGAGGTCAAACTTGATATTTGCCATTCCGGCACCATCCTGACCGCGATTATGCTGTTTTTCCATCAACAAATATAGCTTGTTTAAGCCATAAAGAGAGGTTCCGTATTTAGAAAAATAATATTCTGCTGGTTTTAACAAACGGATAAATGCTATTCCGCATTCGTGTTTTATTTGCTCGCTCATATTGCCTAAAAGTTAGGAAAGGTTATTACTTTTAAGCATGCAAATCTACAAAAATTTTTAGGAATATTTTTAATAAGTTTGTGTACTTTTGAAACTAAAATTAAAATGTTACCAAAATCGTTTGTAATTCATAAAATGCTTTACTTTTGTGTTTTGTTATAGATTTCTTATTGTTCTGCTATTTTAGCTTTCTGTAATTTATTGATTAAAAACGAATTGCAAAATATTTGCACCCATTCGTAAGGCTTTGGTACGAGTTGCTTCCGAATCTTTGTGTACATCTTGGTCTTCCCATCCATCGCCCAAATCGCTCTCATAGCTATAAAAGCAAACCAACCTCCCGTTGTAAACCAATCCAAACCCTTGTGGTCGTTTGTTATTGTGCTCGTGTATTTTAGGTAATCCGTTTGGAAAATCATATTTTTGATGATAAACAGGATGACTAAAAGGTAACTCTACAAACTCCAATTCAGGAAATACTTTTTTCATTTGTGGACGAATAAATTTATCCAAGCCATAATTATCGTCAATATGTAAGAAACCACCGCCTTTCAGATAATTTCTCAAGTTTTCGGCATCTCTGTCAGAAAAAACCACATTGCCATGTCCTGTTAGATGGATAAACGGATAATTAAATAATTCTGTACTACCAATATCCACAGTAGCATAATCTGAATTAAGATTAGTTCCAATATTTTGATTGGCATATTCAATAAGATTGGTTAACGAAGTAGGATTGGCATACCAATCGCCGCCACCGTTGTATTTTAACAATGCTATTTGATACGTTGGTGGTGTAAAAGAGCTAAATGCCGCAATAATAATCAGGTATATAAAAAATCTTTTTATCATCATTCATTCAATAAGTTAATAGTATGGCAGGCAACTATACCTGCGGTTTCGGTGCGTAAACGCGAATTACCTAAACTTATAGGTTGATATTTATTTTCAATGGCTTTTTTAATTTCTGCTACACTAAAATCGCCTTCTGGTCCAATTAATATCAGAGCATTTTCGCCCTTTTTATAAGCTAAATGCAAAGCGTTTTTTTCATCGTTTTCGCAATGAGCAATATATTTTTTCCCATAAAAATCATTGGCAATCAATTGATTAAATTTCACAGCTTCATTCAAAATAGGATGATAGGCTTTTA
>CAYTJB010000095.1:0-10871 GCA_964437995.1 uncultured Bacteroides sp.
ATCGTCTTTTATATTACCCTGTTCATTAATAATTTCTTGGTATTTGGGGTCTTTTACCGAAATTTGTTGCAAGCGATTTGCCAAACCTTCTTGCCTAAAAGAAATCTTTAGCAAACTCTTTAAAATAGCTCTAATCGTTTCTATGTCTTCACCCATTTGCTCTTGTTCCATTTCTTGCTGATCATCTTTCATCTTATCAGCTAATTCTTGCATTTGCTGAGCAGCACTTTTTTGTGATTTAGAGGCTTTCCCACTTTTTTTATCGCCTAAAGCATCTGAACTATTTTTCTGTTCCTGACTGATAGAATTCTCTTTATTTTCGTCTCTTTTGAAATCATTTGGTTTTTCTAATTCTTTGTTTTTTTGCTCCAAATCACTCATATTTTTTTTAAATTCTTCAAATTCTTTGTTCAAATCATCCTGTTTTTTCTTCATTTCTTCGGCAGATTTGTCACCTTTAGCAGTTTCTTCGGCAAGTTTTTGTTGGTCTTTAGCTAATTTATCAAGTTTATCAATATTTTCAGTTAGTTTCTTTTCAAATTCAAGTTGTTTGAAAACTTCTAAATTCCTATCTAATTGCTTAGAAATATCTTCGGAATTCATTTTCATTTTTTCGAGCATCTCCCCCACTTTATCTTTATCAATGTTTTCCATCAATTTTTGAAGTTCCTCAAACATTTTTTTCATTTCATCGGTCATGATTTCCTGAAATAATTTCTCTAATTCCTTTTGTTTCAAGGCAATTTCTTCATCTATCTTTTTATATTGCTGTTCTTTAATAGCATTCTCTTTATTCTGTTGATTGATTTTTTCAACAGCTTCCTGAATTTGCTTTTGTTTATCTAACAATTCTTTTACTTGCTTTTTATCTTCCCAATTAAGTGTTTTTTTATCTAAAAGTTTACGATTTAAATCTTTTATGTGCTTTTGTAATTTTTGAGCATCTTTGATTGTTTTTTCTAAATCATCTTTTATTTCTTGGTTATTGGCTTCCGACTGCTTTTCAATTTCCTTTGTTGTAGGTGCTTTGAATACCATTTTTTGAGAACGAGAAACTTTACTGCCATTAATTGCATCATTATCATAAACTTCAAAATAGTATTCAACTTCATCGCCGGCTTGTGTAACTAAATTTTCCATATCGAAATAATGGAAAAATTCTTGTTGATTGATGGATTTATTGATGGGAATTTCAATGTTGTTTTCGGTTGTTTTAAGCGTATCCTTAGCATTAAAACTACGATAATGGAATATTACCTTATTGAAGCCGTAATCGTCCTTTATAACGCCTCTAAAATAAAGTCTCTTTTCATACAACGAATCTCTCATTTCATCCACTTGAATAAAAGGAAATGCGTCAGGAATTACGTTAACATTATAAACCAAAGAATCATTTACTTTCATTTGTCTATTTTCGGGCTTTACGGAATAAGAAAATGATTTTCGTAAAATAGCAGCATAATTGAAAATATTATTTCCTTTTTGTGTTAAAACAATGTTTTTATCTCCAAATAAGAAACTTAGGTTGGTTGTTTCACGTGTAACAAATCGCCATTCTACTTTGGTGCCATCGGGAATCACTAAATCGCCAATATTTTCAATGTTTTCATCTTGCTTTCCCGTGTAGGAAGGGTATTTTAATTGAATATCAAAATTCAGAATAATTGGTTTTGGAATTACTTTTAAAAGATAAGGTTTAGAAGTTATTTCAGCAGCTTGCAGTTGAAAGTTAATGCTTTTCTGTATATTTTTAAATGTATATTTGAAACTAACTGTGTTTTGTTTTTGAAGTTTGTATTTAACACCATCTGCCAAAATATATACTTCATCAGGAACCTCATTACCTACAACTTTTACATTCAAATCGAAATCTTGCTGCTGTAAAGCTTCTAATTTTGTATTTTCTATTTCAAATTGAAAAGGAGCAGGTATTTCGTAATATGTATTGTATTTAAGAATACGATTGGATGTTTCTGTAATGGCACTTGGACGAGCCAATAATACAATTAATATGATTAAAATTGGTAATAATGCGTATTTAACATATTTTTTGTTTGCCTTTAAGTCAATGGCATTAACGAAAGGAATCGGTTTTAATTCACTGATTTTTTGATTAATACTTGCTTCTATTAAATCACTGTGTTCGCTTTCGAGTAAAGCAATGTTTTTGAGTTGCAGCGTATTAAGTAACTTGTCTTGAATATTACCAAAATGCTTTCCAATAATATCTGCAGCTTGTTCGTATGAAATAATTTTCCCGATTTTATATAGCTTTAACAAAGGTATTACAAAAAATCTAACACTGATAATGCCCGAAAAACCAACAAACGAAAAGAACAAAATACTTCGTGTAAGCATGTTAAAGCGTCCGAAATATTCCAAAACGTTGACTAAAATGAAGAAAAAAGCCACCAAAGATATTGCATACATCAAGCCTTTGATAAGCTGATTTTTGTAATATTTTCGGATAAACTCATCTAATTTTGAGATTAGAATATCGTAACTGTTTTCCATGTCAACAAATTAATTAGTTATAACGTACCCAAAATACGTCTTGGTATAACAAAATCTTCTAAATTTTGATTTCTATGATACCTTTTTGTATTCTTTTTATCGTTTCTTCTTTTCCAATTAAACTGATAATAGTAAATAAATCAGGACCTATCCCTGCTCCTACTATTACCAATCGCAAACAATTCATAATTTGTCCCATATTTAAGCCATTTTCCTGAATATAAGCCATTACATTATCATGAGCAGCGGTAGTTTCAAAAGGTTGAACAGCATCTAATATCTGACTAATTTTTTGTAAATGAGCAGGAACATCTTCCTTCCAACGTTTCTTAATTACTTGTTCATCGTAAGATTCGGGTGTTTTGAAAAAGAAATGCGTTTGTTCCCACAATTCTTTAACAAAGCTAATCCTTTCCTTCACCAAATCGCAAATTAGAGCCAATTTTTGAATATCAGTTTGTATTCCCTTTTCGGCTAAAACAGGCATAAATAAAGTTGCCAATTCTTCGCCACTATGTTGTCTTAAATATTGTTGATTAAACCATTTTGCTTTTTCTAAATCAAATTTTGCTCCAGATTTGCTGATTCTTTCTATCGAAAAAGCTTGAATCAGCTCTTCCATAGTAAAAATTTCTTGTGTAGTTCCTGGATTCCAACCTAAGAAAGCCAAAATATTAATTACAGCTTCGGGAAAATATCCTGATTCGCGATAACCTGATGAGATTTCGCCTGATTTAGGGTCTTTCCATTGTGTTGGAAATACAGGAAACCCTAATCTGTCACCGTCTCTCTTGCTCAATTTCCCATTTCCATCGGGTTTCAGCAACAAAGGTAAATGAGCAAATTCGGGCATGGTAGCTTCCCAACCCAATGCTCTATAAAGCATTACATGCAATGGAGCTGATGGCAACCATTCTTCGCCACGAATAACATGGGTAATTTCCATTAAATGATCGTCCACAATGTTTGCCAAATGATAGGTTGGCATTCCATCGGATTTAAACAGAACTTTATCATCCAATAATTTAGAATGAACAACAACCTTGCCTCTGATATGGTCGTTTACAATAATATCCTCATTTTCGGGCATTTTAAAACGAATTACATAAGGGCTTCCTTCATTTAGTAAGGTATTCACTTCTTCAGCGGAAAGTGTTAAAGAGTTTCGCAAACCATTTCTGGTAGAAACATCGTACTGAAAAGCTTTTTTCTCAGCTTCATAATGTTTGCGAATATCTTCTAAGGATTCAGTGGTATCAAAAGCATAATAAGCCCAACCATCAGCAATTAGCTTATCGGCATACTGACGATACAAAGGCTTGCGGTCGGATTGGCGATAAGGAGCATAAGCACCGCCAACATGTACGCCTTCATCAAACTGAATACCCAACCATGAAAGCGAATCAATAATATATTCTTCAGCACCAGGCACAAAACGCCCTTGATCGGTATCTTCTATGCGTAAAATCATAGCTCCACCCATTTGACGAGCAAAAAGATAATTGTACAATGCAGTTCTAACGCCTCCGATATGCAAAGGTCCCGTTGGACTTGGAGCAAATCTAACTCTTACTTTTCTTTCCATTTAAAAATATTTTTTTGCAAAGATAAAAAAAGGGAGGTTAAAAGCCTCCCTTTTTAAAAAACTAAATTTCATAATCAACCGATGCTTTCGATTCTCTTACCGTTTTTAAAAATTCTACAACTTTTAAATGAGCGGGATGTTTTTGGTAGGTAATTAAATTGTCAAAATTGTCAAATTCCGATTCTAAAACAATATCGTATTCATTCTCAGGGTTTAAGTTGATGCCCACGTTTAAAGCTTTTATTTGCACGATTTCTTTTTTTAAAGCATAAAGTTTATCTTTAACTTTTAATGCATTTAAAGCCTTTATTTCTGGTTTTTCAAAATTTTTCAATTTCCACATTACAATATGACGAATCATGGCAAAAGTATTAAGTACTTATAAATACTTATGAGTATTTATGAGTTGTAAGTTAATTGTTTTTTAATTTGTTTGCTATTGAAGAAAATATTGCAAGCAATTCATTTGCTTCTGAAAAAATTGGTTCAATAATTTCTGGCTTTATCCAATTTAATTCCTTTATAATTTGAATCCAATAAACAGTTTCGCTTGCTTCACTTTCACTTATTTTAATTTTATTGTAAAAATCCGACTTGCTTCTCGACCTATTTGCTTCCCAATAATTTGCACCAATGCTTGTTCCAGATTTAGTTAACTGATTCCGAAAAACAAAACCTTCGGAATTGTTTGGTAAAATTGCTGATAATTTAACAATATTTATTGCAAATTGAATAGTTCTATGCTCTAATTGTTTACTAAAGTCTTTATTATCCATGTTTTGTTTTTTGAGTACTTATAAGTACTTTAGGCACTCATAAGTATTCATAAGTACCTTTTACTGTTTTACAAATTTTTGAACCGATTTTTGAATATCATTTTTTATTTCTAAAAAGTAAATTCCTTTTTCTAAATTTTGAGTATTAATTTTAAAATTGTCGCTCATTATATTTTTTTCTGATAAAATCTTTTTTCCGGAAATATCAAAAACAGAAATATCAAAATTTTTATTTGCTAACGAAGCTAAATAAACATTCAAATAATCATCACAAGGATTTGGGTAAATCATAAAATTTACAGCATGATTTTCGGTAATTCTACTAATATTACCATTGCCATTTACAACCCAATTATTTGGGTCAACCTCCAAGTCCGAAATAGGCTTGTTTATTCGAATTTTAAAAGTTTCTGTATTTGCCGAATGATAAAGTTTTATAATGGTATCGCCCAAAGCTGATAGCACTTTATATTCCATCATCATTTTAAATAAAGAAGTTGTAGTAGATGAAGTTGATTGATTTACATTCATCACAAGCGTATCATTTTGTTGAGAATATACAATATTAAAAGTAGGAAAACCTTCGCCAAAATACCATTGATTAAAGAAATCAGTAAAATTTTTGCCTGATAGTTCTTCAGCAACAGCTTTAAAATCCATACCCGTCATTGTACTATCTTTAAAACGAGTTTGAACAGTCTTAAAAATATGGAAGAAAACAGAATCGTTGTTAATTTCAAATCTTAAATTATGAATAATAGCAGCTCCTTTTTTATAAGAAAGCCTGTCATTAAAAATCCTATTTTCGTCAATCGCCTGATAAGGGGGAATATAAACACTACCACCAGGTAATGATTTAATATTATTATGAAACGTAAGCATGTGATTTTGTGCTTCTTGCTGACTCCATGAGTTTTGAGCAGCCAAATATTCAGCATAAGAAGCAAAACCTTCGTTAATCCATATATCGCTCCATGATGCACAAGTAACATTATCGCCCCACCATTGATGTGATAATTCATGTGAAGTCAAGTAGAAATTAAAGCCATCTTGTGTTGTCATGGTTTGGTGTTCCATTCCTCCGCCAATAGGTGCCATGCAATGTCCGTATTTCTCTTTATAAAATGGATATATGCCAAATAAAGTTGAATAAAGTTCAAGAAAACCAACAGTTCTATCAATTTCTGTTTTGTAATGTGGTAAAGCCATGAAATGATCGTAGATGTAATTTTGAATTAAAATAGAATCCTGAATCCCGGTAGGGTGCGCATAGATTGAATAATCCACATATTTACCCACTGCTATTGAAATCAGATAATAATCAATAGGATAGCGTGTTTTCCATTCGTATCTTACCTTGTTATTAGGCAAAGGAATGGTTGCAGTAAGTAAACCATTAGAGCCAACTTTATTATCATTACTGGTTGTAACAAAAATATATGCCGAATCGGCTTTATCTTTTAATGATTGCTTTACAGGGAACCATTCTTTAGCAGCAAATGGTTCTGACAATGTAGCTGTTATTTGATTTCCCCATAACGGATCTGTTCTGCAGGATATTCCAGTAAAAAAACCACCAGTATTTGGAGGCATTCCATGATAAAATATTTGTGCCGATATACTTGCTCCGATATTTAATGGATTAATTCCAACAAAAACTTCGTCTCCCAACCTATTAATTGTTTTTATTTGATTATTTATTTTTACAGAATCTATGATAAAATAATCCTTTAATTCAAATACAAAAGTGTCTAAATGATTGACAATCACTTTCGAATCAATCGTAACATTTCCTTCAATATAAACCGTTGTGCGTTCGGCTTTAATATCTAATTTATAAAAC
The DNA here is from genome assembly GCA_964437995.1 of uncultured Bacteroides sp. Taxonomy (GTDB): domain Bacteria; phylum Bacteroidota; class Bacteroidia; order Bacteroidales; family JACABE01; genus JACABE01. The sequence continues at coordinate 6,719 of CAYTJB010000095.1, forward strand.
TTTACATCATATTTATCCATTAAAGCCGATTGTTTTACATTAGCTTTAGAATAATTATATTGCTTATTATTATATCTTTTTTCGCTCTGAAAAGGATGTACATATTGAGAGTACAAAGCATTTTGTAAAAGAATAAAAAGTAAAAAAGAAATAAATTTCTTCATAAAACTGTAAAATTAAATTGTTTAACAAAAGTATAAATAAATTATTATTTAACTTGCAAAAAGCATATTTTATCCTTTTAAAACTTAATTTTATCAAATAAATTGTATTTTAACACATTATTTATAAAACCGATACTATTAAATTTTAATTTTGTAGCAATTAAAAAACAAAATGTTTTACCTAATAAACTTTAAAAAAATGAGAAAAAATCTATTAAAAAAATTAAGTTTGGCTTTTTTATGCTTTCTTTTTGCAACTACAATTTTAAATGCTCAAGATGAAAAAGACAAAAAATCGGAAGCATATAAATTTACTATTGAAAAACAAATTAAAACCACACCTGTTAAAAATCAAAACAAATCAGGTACTTGTTGGAGTTTTTCAACCATAGCATTACTCGAATCAGAGTTAATTAGAATGGGAAAAGGCGAGTTTGATTTATCAGATATGTTTTGTGTAAGACATGCTTATGCTGATAAAGCAGAGAAATATGTTCGTATGCACGGAAGCATTAATTTTGGTGGTGGTGGTGCTGCACATGATGTTACCGATATGATACGCAAATATGGTATTGTTCCCGAAGAAGCTTATACAGGCTTAAACTATGGCGAAACCAAACATAACCATGGAGAAATAGATGCAGTATTAAAAGCTTATATTAAAGCAATTGCTAATGATGATAATAAAAAACTAACAACCGCTTGGTTAAACGGTTTTAATGGTATTTTAGATGCTTATTATGGGAAATTACCCGAAAACTTTACCTACAAAGGAAAATCATATACTCCTCAATCTTTTGCAAAAGAATTAGGAATTAATCCTGATGACTACATTGAATTTTCGTCTTATACCCATCATCCGTTTTATTCAAAATTCATTATCGAAGTGCCAGATAATTGGGCTTGGGGCGAAGTTTATAATGTTCCAGTAAATGAATTAATAGTAATTATTGATAATGCTATAAACAACGGATATACTGTTGCTTGGGGTACTGATGTAAGTGAAAAAGGTTTCTCATGGAAAAATGGTGTTGCTATTGTTCCCGATGAAGAAAAACCAGATTTGCAAGGTTCGGAAAGAGATAAATGGGAAAAATTAACCGAAAAAGAAAAAGCAGCACAACTTTATACTTTTGATAAACCAATTAAAGAAAAAGTAATTACACAAGAAATGCGTCAAACTGCCTTTGATAATTACCAAACTACCGACGACCATGGTTTGCAAATTTGTGGTATTGCCAAAGATCAAAATGGAAATAAGTTTTATTTAGTAAAAAATTCATGGAGTGCAGAAGGAAAATACGATGGATATTTCTATGCTTCGGAAGCTTTTGTAAAGTATAAAACTATGGATATTATGATTCATAAAGATGCTACACCAAAAGATATTCTTAAAAAAATTAAATTGTAATTTCCAAAAAACTACAATTTTACAAAGAGGTGTTGAAGCAATTCAGCACCTCTTTTTTATATTGCAATACACACATAATAAAGGTCTGTTGCCTCTCAAATCATAAAAACAGACAATTTTCTTTGGAAAGCCAAAATTTATCGAAAAACGAATAAAGAAACAGAATTCTGGTATTTTTAACCTTTAACTTTATCAAAACTACCGAAAACTGATATGCTCTTTGATTCACTTTTGGTTATAGTAAATTTGTTGAAAATATTAACTAAAAAAATCAAAATTATGAGAAAAGCTTTATTCTGCCTGATTTTAGTAAGCACAATGCTATCAGGCACTTTTGCACAAATGGGTAGTATTAGAGGTAAAATTTTTGATGCTAATACTATGGAAACAATACCGGGCGTCAACGTTTATGTTGAAGTAGGTAAGGCATTAATTGGAGCCTCTACAGATGCTTTTGGTTATTTTCATATAAAAGGACTTAATCCTGGTGCATATAATTTAAATATTTCCTATGTAGGATTTAACAAAAAAATAATCACAATGGTTAGGGTTAACTCTAACGAAACAACATTAATTGAAGATGTTTATCTTACTTCTGAAAATGTTTTGCCAGTAACTGAAATATTTGAATATAAAGATAAATTAATTGACACAAAAACTATTCAAGTAATTAGAGCAAAAGAAATAAAAAACATAGCAGGTGCTAATAATTTGACATATCTTTTAAACGCAATAACACCAGGTGTTCTTGTAAGCGAAGATGGTAGAGAGGTTTACTTTAGAGGTGCAAGAAATGGAAGCGTGGTTTATTATGTAGATGGCGTAAGGCAACGCGATAGCGAGTATAATATACCAAGCACAGCCGTTGCAAGTGTAATGGTTTATATGGGAAATGTGCCTGCTAAATATGGTGATTGTATTGGTGGCGTGGTGGTTGTAGAAACCAAAAGTTATTTCGATTTTGAAACAGAAAGAATAGCTGCTAAGAAAAGATAAAATTATTATTATCTCAAAAAATACATTAAATCCTCAAGGTTTGAACTAAAGTCCTTATATAAATTCATTATTAACCCCGACCAAAATTACAAAAAGTCGGGGTTTATATAACCCTTTCAAATTGTGTGTTTTAGCTAAAGTTTTACAAATTTAAGAAAATCTTAAAAAAATCAATAAATTTGCAAATATTCTTATTGGTCTAATATGAAAAAATTCCTGAATATAAGTTTAGTATTGCTGATTACAATGAATTGCTTTGCTCAAAAAACAATACTAAAAGGTTATGTTAAAGATGCTATTACCTTATACCCAATTAAAAATGTAAATATCAGTATAGAAGGTTCTTCTATAGCAACTACTACAAATGATTCGGGATTTTTTCATCTTTCTACCAATATCAATAACCCAAAATTAATCATCACTCATATTAGCTACAAGAAGCAAATTTGTTCGAATATCAAAAAAAACAAAGACATTGAAATTTTATTATCCCCACAAATAAATGAATTAAAGGAATTTACAATTAGCTCTAATCCTATAAATAGCATTACCAAAAATTTGCCTATTTATGTAATTGATTATCTATTAATTGATAATAAAATATTACTATTGGCATATAATCACAAAAAAATAAACGATACACGATTGTTTTTAATTGATTATGAGGCAAATATATTGTGTGAACAAAAAATTGAAGAAGCAAACGAATTATTCAAAGACTGTTTTGAAGATATTTATTATTTAAATAAAAAAGAAGCTGTTAAAATAGAAATAAAACCAACAAAAATAGTTGCTATTGATACTGTTGCAAGAAAAAAATTTGATAATTTTAACAAAGCCATTGATTTTAAAATTAACGACAATATCTATTTTCATACATTTCACTATCATTCTTTCATAATGAAATTACATTGTATGAATTTGTATGATGAAGAAAATGAGTACCGCACCATCATAACTATAGCCGATAGCAATAAAATTGATATTTTTGAAAGTGAGTACGATTTTTTTTATTATGCTCCAAAAGCAAAATATTATGGGTTATCGGTTACGACAATTTATAACAATTTACATTTATTTCGTACTTATCAACCGCTTGATTGGGTTGATACACATTGTAGGTTTTCGCCTATAAAAGTAGCCTCATTAAAAATAAATGAGAATATTTGTATCTTTAATACGATTTCAAATACTATTGAAACGTATAACGATGAAGGGAAATTAATAAACAAAACAGAAGCTGTGTTTATTGGTAATAAAAATTATACTGGAAAAATTATTAAAAATGAAAGCGAAAAAAAATTATATGCAGTATATAAAGAACAATCAATTATATCTTTAAAAGAAGTTGATGTTTTAACGGGTGCATTAAAATCACAAATAACAATTCCAAGTTTTCCATTTGTCGAAAACATAAAAGTATCCGGAAATCAAGTATATTTCTTGTATAAGAAAAAATTTAATGAAGAGTTAAAACAATTATACAAGATGGATATATTATAAAACAAAAAAAAACCCGTTGGGCGTAACGTCAGACTGTCTAAAAACCCACAATACTTTGTTAATAAGTTTTTTAATGTAA
>CAYTJB010000096.1:0-9305 GCA_964437995.1 uncultured Bacteroides sp.
CAACTGTTTCGCCATTTTTAACGCCATTTTTAAATATTTTAGCTTCTTCGGCTCTGCCTCTAACTAATGGCAACAGACTAATTTTACTTTCGGCTACGCCTCTTAAATGGATTGTGATTTTTACGTTTTGTGCTGTAGCATAAGTAGATGCAAATAAACTGCAAATAAGTATTAATTTATACGTTTTTTTTGTTGAATTCATTTTTTAAAGATTATAATTTTTAGTGCAAATGTATATATTTTTTAAATACCTTAAATCCGCAAGTTCTTTTTTGCCAATATTTACACGAATTTTAAGTATTATAGTATTAGATGCAAGTTTTTTTTGAAATGGAGTTTTTTTTGAAATTATTTTTAATAATTTGTTTAAGTGTTTTGTAATGAGTGCTTGCAAGAAAACTATAAAATTTACTTATTTAGTTGTATAGGTTGCTTTGTCATTCCGAATCCCGAAGCTTCGGGAAGGAATCTCAATTAATAATATGTTCATTTTTAATGAGATAGGATGAGATGCTTCCTTCGTCAGCATGACAAAAAGCGGGATGACAAAAGAGAGATTTGACAAAACAAAACAGACACCAAATATTAAAAGCATGCGTTTTCTTTCTTGACGCTAATTAAGATTTACAACAGTTAAACGCTTACTTTAAGTTACCTACTCACTAACAGAACCTAACAAGCAATTGTTAATCTTACCAATAACCCTCGTCCATAAGGCTACAAAAAGTTAAAAGGTAGAGGTGCATACCGAATACGTATAGCTGATTACCGCATTATTTACGAAATCTTTGACAGTATTCTCCTTGTAGATGTTATTGATTTAGGACATAGAAAAGATATTTATAAATAAAACTCCCTGATATTAGAAATAAGCACAGTTTTTGTAAAATCTTTTTTAAATTGCCTATCTTTGCAAAAAGTATTGGAAGATGATTGCTAAACAAAAATTTCAAACTTTTTTTAAACAAAATATTAAGCCTGCAATATAAAAACCATGAAACTATTATTAGATATCCCTGACAACAAAGCGTTCTCGTTATTAGAAGTATTGAGAAGCATCTCCTACGTAAAAGCTAAGCCACTTACAGATGCAAAAGCCCTATTGATGGAGGAGATAAGAGAAGCCGTTGAAGAAATGAAATTGATTAGAGCTGGGAAAAAAAAAGCTCGTAACGCTGAAGATTTTTTGAATGAGCTATAATGTAAAATCAATCGTTGTGTTTGAAAGGCAAGCCAAAAGACTTATAAAAAAGTATGGTTCGCTTAAAAATGAACTTTTGCAATTGGTACAAGTTCTCAAAGAAAACCCGGAACATGGTGTTGCTATTGGCAAAAATTGCTTCAAAGTTCGCATTTCTATTGTTTCTAAAGGTAAAGGCAAATCAGGCGGTGCAAGAGTTATTACTAATTTTGTTGTTTCCGATGGTGATGTTTACCTTCTTTCCATTTACGATAAATCTGAAAGAGATAATATTTCTGATAATGAATTAAACCAACTGTTAAAATATATTCCTGAGTAATCTGTTTTTTGCCCTTTAATGCAATTTTTAAGCCTCTTTTTTGTGGCTTCCACCTGCCTCTTTTTTGCTGTATTATACAGCGTAGCGAGACACTACGCCGAGCAGAGCTAACAACAACATTATTGCAAGCGAACAGTGATAGCTTCACTCTAAGTGAGGCTATCACTAACCAAAACCTACGTAGCAAGCCAATGGGGTGCATTTAGTTTGAAATTATCTCGTTTGCATTGCATAACATTTAAAATTGATTTTTTTGTTACATATTTTAATAAAATAGCTACCTTTGCAGTAATAAATTTTTAGTAAATAATAAAAAAATGCAAACGATAAATATTATTCAGGAAATTCAGCGATTGCCATTAGATAAAAAGTTTTGGATAGTAGAAGAAACTATTAAATCTATTAAACACGACGAAGTAAACCATACAATGGAGATGGCTGTAAATAAACTTTACAACGATTATACAAACGATAATGAATTAACTGCTTTTACTGCATTAGATTTTGATAGCTTTTATGAAACAAAGTGAAATTTGGTTAATAGACCTTGACCCTACACAGGGTGCAGAAATACAGAAAAAAAGACCTGCAATTATTGTAAACAATAATACATTAGGCAAACTCCCTTTAAAAGTAATAGTTCCTATTACCGATTGGAAAACTCGTTACGAAATAGCTCCTTGGATGGTAAAAATAAAACCAAATACTACCAATGGTTTAAACAAAATTTCTTCTGCCGATTGCTTTCAAATTCGCTCTGTTTCCGAAAAAAGACTTATAAAAAAACTTGGCAATATTGACCAAAATACACTCCTCGAAATTAAAGAAGCACTTAAAAAAGTGTTTGATATGTAATGTTAATTTGAAAATGCTATTTATCCGATAATTACATCAAATATAATATCTGATAACAAAGTTATCATAATAGTAATAAGGAAATAGAAATACTCATAGAATAATATTTGCCAAAACCAAAGGGTAACTTTAAACTACCCACAACACCATTATTGCAAGCGAACAGTGATAGCCTCACTCAGAGTGAGGCTATCACTAACGAACCTATATAGCAATGCTGTATTTAGTTTGAAATTATCTTGTTTGCATTGCATAACATTTAAAATTGATTTTTTTGTAAAATCTTTTTTAAATTGCCTATCTTTGCAAAGAAATAATTGGTATAAAAAAAAGAAAATAATATGATACATACTGTTGTTATTCCTGATAATCAAATAATTTCATTTAATATACCTCAAAATTATATCGGCAAAGAATTAGAGGTTATTGTTTTTGAAAAAGAAGAGGGTAACCAAGAAAAAATACAGTTACCTAAAAAAATGGTTTCTTTTACTGCTCTTTCTATTGATACCAAAAATTTTAAATTTGATAGAGATGAAGCCAACAAAAGATAAAGTATTTTTGGATACCAATATTTTGGTTTACTCATACTCTAATAACGAACTCGAAAAACAAACAATTGCAAGAAAACTAATTACCGACAATGATTCGGTTATTAGCACACAAGTATTGCAAGAACTCACAAACACGGTTATCCGAAAGCTAAAATACTCATACAAGGATGCTTTAAACGCCTTAAACGAGTGTATTCAAAATAACTATATTCATATATACTGGTTCTTAATGGGTTTGCAAAGCAAAGCTATTTAGAACCAGTTATACCGAGCCAATTGCAAGAAAGTTTTTTTTTGCAAATCTGATTTCATTCGGTATAAATACCGAAACCACTATTTTACAAGCCTGTAATATTGCTGAGCGTTACGGATTTTCTTTTTACGATAGTCTTATCATTACTGCTGCTATCGAATGCAACTGCTCTTTTCTTTATTCTGAAGATTTGCAACACAATCAAATTATTAACGATACCCTCAAAATCGTTAATCCCTTTTGATAATTAATAAAAGCCAAGCAGTAACTCAATATTACCCGCTTACTTAGTGCTTGCAAGAAAACGTCATTTGCTTCGTTATTTTTTACAATTTTTAGAAGTCCCGTTATCGATATTTTGCCCGATAGGGTATTAATATCAATAAAAAAGTAATGAAATATATTTTTATTGTCCGTAGGACATTAACAATGAGTAGGTTTAAAAATATAAGTTTATTCCCTACGGGAAAACAATTATTCTTTTTGATTCTTTTTTTATTGACATTGTTCTCCTACGGAGAAAAAGTTATTAAATAGTGTGTTTTCTTTCTGACACCACTTAGCTACCCACAACACCATTATTGCAAACAAATAGAGATAGCCTCACTTAAAGTGAGGCTATCTCTAAAAAAAGTGTTTATCCTTATTTGGAATTAGTCGTTAAATTTTTTGTTAATTCTTCTACCGTTAGTGGTTTGGCAATTATCTTTTTGTCTTTATCAAGTAAAAACATGGTGGGCGTGGCATATACACTATATTTTTTTACTACTTCCGATTGCCATCCTTTAAACTCAGAAAAATTTATAAAAGATGCAAGATTATTTTCTTTTAAAAACTTTTGCCATAGCTCCTTGTCGGAATCTAAGGATACCGCTACAGTTATTATTTTTTTAGAAGATTTTTGATTAAAATCATCTACCGTTTTTTTTATCTTTGGAACCTCCTGTGTGCAATGTGGGCACCACGTTGCCCAAAATAAAACTAAAGTATAATCGCTTTGTATTCCGCTCAATTGCATATTATCGCTTGTATTAAAATCGGGAGCAGGGCTGCCGATTGCTATATTTCGCAATTTACCGGCTTTTTCTCTTGCCCAATCAAAATGTTTATTTTCTGTTTGGCAATTTCCTTCTTTGGCTTTTAAATTCTGGTCGCATAAATACAAAAAAGCTGTTTCCTTATGTTCCTTATTGAATTTTTTTAGAAGGTATTGCAAACAAAAATCAAAACAACCTCCAACATTATCTTCTATTTTAAGAACTCTTCCTTCTGCTGTTTTATAAACTTTTGTTTGTTCCACAAACTCCTGTGCAGCTTTGGCAAAAAGCATTTCGTCATTAATTGGCTGACCATAATCATCTTTTTTATTTGTTTTCAATCCAAGATAAATTTCTATTTTCTCGGGCAATATATTAGTGTTTAAGTAAAAACTATCTGTTGGGTTAAAGTAATCGAAATAATGTGCAACTATAATACTATCTCGCCATTGGTCGGGTTGTTTCCAATTGGGGTTTAGTGGCTGATAATAAGCATTAATAAATTTGGCTGAAAAACTATTTGGGTGTTTTCTATTCACTTTTTCAAATAATTGCTCCATTGCTTTGTATCGCTGAACATATTCTGCTTCTATTTGCTTATGAAATGGGTCTTGAAGCGGATACAATCGCATTATTTCTTTTAGTACATAATTGGCAATAGTTACCAGTTTTTGTTGCTGTTGAAACGCGTAAAACATTTTATTCTCGTCCGATTTCACTACTTCCAAACTATCGCTTGCCCAATTATTGGAAATATTGGGTAGGTAAACTGTTTTTATTTCGGTCTCTTTTCCATCATTTAAGATGTAAAACCCTTGATTGTTTGGCATAACAAACTTGTACAAAGCAGTTTTTTTAAAAGCAGAAACAATAAACTTTCCTTTGGGGTCTGTTTTTATGGAGTCTATAAAAATTAAACTATCAGTATAGCATTGATAATAGCTTATAGTTTGGTTGGGATAGTTGCTTATAGTTGCTTTTAGCGAAACTTGTGATAGCAACACATTATTAAAACACAGAAATAATGCAACAGATAAAATTATTTTGTTTCTCATATTTTTTTAATTTACGAATTGAATATTTTATTTAGCATGCAAACAGATAAGGTATAAAACACAATCTTACATCTTCTTTAACACAAAAAGACCCCCAGTTAACTTATACTGGGGTCTTTTTTATGTAAATTATTTTAAATTATCAAATTATCAGTTCTGTATGCAGCGAACAGAGTGACCACGCCTCTTCATGCTGCTACTGCGATAAATGTCCGAACGCCATCCAACTATTTGCCGCAAGTACACATATCCTGATATTATCGCTTCTGTCGCCGTCCAAAAATAGGTATATCCAGTTCCATCTTCGGAATTGTAGAAAACATTGGGGTAAAGCCAACCCGCAGGTAGTGCAGAAAAGCCACTTGTATTGGTGCCGCTCCATAATGGGAAATTGCTATCAGTCCCCTTCATTTTTGCACCAGGTCCTGCTGTACTGTTTGTTCCACGAGATGCAATATCTATTGTTTGGAAAGTAGCTAATGAAGTTGCACCAGTGGGAGCAATGCTGCTTTCTAAGCAGTATTCATAGCGGCTCCATTCCAAATCGGTAGGGATGTGGAACCCTGTAGGGCAAATGCCTTGTACTCCAGCACTACCACAAGGGTCGCAGTTAGGAAGATTTTGACCATATTGCTGGGTTACATTTGCTGTACTGGGTAAATTCATTGCCGATGCCCATTGGTATAAACCACCGTAAGTATCACAATTAGCCGCTACATTGTTGTAACAATATTTTTGACCAGGAGCTTGATCTGTTGATCCCGGAATTATCTGAGTGCCAGTATTCATATTCTTTGTCATAAAATATTGTGTACCACAGCTAACAGTTGGAATTGCCAACACAGTAATAGTACCTGTTTGTGTAGTTGTTCCACATAAATTATTCAATGTAATAGTATAATTAAATGTGCCCATAACAGTTGGTGTACCACTAATAGTTAAGGTAGCACCACCTTGACCACTACCTAATATTCCTACCACACCTGATGGTAAGCCAATAATATTTGAAGTACCTACCCCTGTGATAGAATAAGTAATATCAGTTATTGCCGTATTACAATTAATAGTTTGGTTATTTGTACCAGTAGCTGATGTTAAAGTAATAGTTGGAGCAGTATTTACAGTTACATAATCTGTGTTTACTGCTGTTGCCGAACCACACATATTGCTTGCTGTTAAGGTATAAACTCCTGCATGAGCTGTAGTAACATTTGCTCTTAATGCAATTTGTGTATTAGCTATAAAACCATCTGGTTTTGTCCAACTCCATGTATCTGCACCATTTGCAGTGCCTGTTAATGTAAGCGTACTACCTACACAAATTGGGTTGGGTGTAGCTGTGGCTATTACATTTGTTGGAATTGTATTAAATGTTATAGTTACTTCATCATAAGAATCAGGGCATGGAGGGTTGGATATTGTCCAACGTAAAACATAAGTACCTGCTGTTCCTGTAAATGGGGAATTATATGCAGATGGATCGTCAAAATACCCTATTGAACCAGAAGGATTAGCACTTTGGATAGTCCATAGTCCCGTTCCTTCTATTGGGTTGTTTCCTTGTAATATAGTTGTTCTACCACAAATAACTGTGTCTGCTCCTGCATTGGCTGTAGTACAGTCGCTTTTAATACAACGCAAACTAATACCTGTTATCTTGTCAAAATCTGATACGTAACAGCTGGTATTCTGCAACCACAGCACAAAAGAAGAGGAACTAGGACTTGTACTACTCCAATAATACCCTTTACTTTCTCTTTCACTAAGTGCGCCATCAGTTGAATTGAGCTTACCTGCAGCATGTAATTTTAACACAGAATTATAAGCATCATTATAATTGTTCCAACCACCAGTTGCATCAGCGTTAGTCCATTCTGTTCGAGTTGGTATTCTCCAACTGCTACCTAATTCTATATTACAAGGATCGTTAGCTATTGTCCAATTGCCTGATGGAGGACTTGTAGTTATCCAAGTACTATTTGGTGTACGAATTCCATTTTTATGTTCATATCCTTGTTTGCGATTAAATTGCCAATACCAGCCAGCAGCAACTTCTCTATTATCAGTTGGTGAATTTGCTTGCACATCAGCACCTAAGTTTTTTGTAATCCAACATTTATTAGCTCCTGATAAATTTGTAAGCACAGTACCATAAGAAACATTATTTTTAGTAACAGCTGCAACAGTACCGGCTATGTGGTTAACAGTTAAATTACAACCACAACCCCAATTTAAATTTACTACCACATCATCCGTAGAAGTTCCACAAGAAGGAAGAGATATTGTCCAACGTAAAATATAGCTTGTATTTGCTGTTCCTGTAAATGTAGAGTTATAAGCAGAAGCATTGCCAAAAGAACCACCAGAGCCACTTACAACACTCCATTGTCCGGTACCTATAGCAGGATTATTGCCTGCAAGTGTAACAGATGTGCCACAAATTTTTTGGTCTGCTCCTGCATTGGCTGTAGGGCATTCGTCTTTAATACAACGTAAACTAAAACCATAAGCCTTACTTTCATCACGCAATAAACTTTCGCTACTATTTAAAAATAATGCGTATGCATTGGTGCTATTTCTCTGTGCACTACTCCAATAATAACCCACTTCGCCTCTAGCAGCCAGTGAACCGTCATTACTACGAAGTAAGCCTGCTGCATGTAACTTCAACACTGAGTTATAAGTAGCTCCAAAATTATTCCAACTACCGTTTACATCTGCGTTAAACCATTCTGTTTTAGTAGGTATTCTCCAACCACTTCCTATTCCTAATAATATATTGCAAGGGTCGTTGGTTATTTTCCAATCGCAGTCTTCATTAATAGGAGTTATCCAATTAGTATTGGGTGTACGAGTAGTACCGTTGTGCATATATCCTTGTTTGCGGTTAAACTGCCAGTACCAGCCGGCATAAACCTCATCACGGTCATCAGGGCGTTGAGCTTGGCGGTCGGCACCTAAGTTTTGGGTTATCCAACATTTATATCCTGTTCCTGCTATACCTGTTTCTACAGTACCATAGTTAACAGTTTTGTTAACTGGCGCTACACTGCCTGCCGTGTGAGTAACTGTTAAAGTTGTACCACAAGTCCATGCCTTACTATTTCCTGTATTAGTTATAGTAAAATCAAATGATATTGTTTTGTTACTTTTTGGCGAATCGGTTTTTTCAGACATATTTTTGCCTGAATATCCGGTAAAACGTATTTCGTCGCCAACTGTATATTCCATATCTATAATATTGCCACTGCTTTTTAATGTGCTAAAGCTTGTTTGCAAGTTTTCAGCTCCCATATATGTAATGCTTGCTTCGCCGCTTGTAATGTTTTGGCTTATAAGTTTTGTAATATACGAGTAATTATTGCCAATAATATTTATAAAATACATACCATTTGGCAACCCCGAAATTCGATATTTATGACTGCCTTGGGCTAATAAAGTATTTGTTTTTGCAACTACTTTGCCATTAACATCATAAATATAAAGCTGTATTTCGCCGGCTTCTTTTCCGTAAAACGATAGTTCCGCTTCTCCATGTGTTGGGTTTGGATAAACTTTTACATTTTCTCTGTTTAAACTTTTTTCGTTTATACCAACCGAACCCAAATGCAAAATATCGGAACCACTCATACTAAGCTTAGTTCCTTTGCTTAGGTTTTCAACTTTTACGGTTTCAACGTCGGTAACAGCTCCTCCGGTTGCCGCAAATTTAATTTCGTAATTCTGTGCATTGGTCTTTAACGCTCCAAAAAGCATTAATAGCACCCCCATTACAATCAATGGGGAAATCAAAATTTTCTTTTTCATTTTTAAATGATTTTTTGTGAAAGGATTCTTAGATTTATAAAATTTCAAAAAAAAGCATTAAGAACCCATCAAATGCTTTATTTATTATATTAGATGCAAGTTTTTTTTGAAATGGAGTTTTTTTGTAATATTTTTTTAAGCGAGGCTATCACTAACCAAAACCTCCAGCGAAGCCTAATTTCTTTTTGCTATACTGCAGTCATTAACTAAAAAAGGCAGCAAAT
>CAYTJB010000096.1:9315-10739 GCA_964437995.1 uncultured Bacteroides sp.
ATACTTATGTTTGCTGCCTTTGAATAATGTGCTTTTTAAGCACTAAATTAGTTTATTGTTTTACTACTTTCCAATACAGCCTTTTCCCTTCTTTGGTTTGCACCACCAAGTAGTAAACACCGGCTTGTGCTTGCTGCATATTTACTTCGGTTAGATTTTGCATGCTCCCTTCTTTGTAGAAAAGCTTAGCTGCTCCATCGTAGAGTTGCAGGCTACAGCCCTCGGCAGTTGCTGTGCCGGTAAACTGCACATTAAGTTTATCCTGCACAGGGTTGGGAAACACCTTTATATCTCCCTCTGTAATTGTGGCTATACCATTTGCACCCTCTTGTATTACTTCTTGTTTTAGGGTGGCAGGGGTTTGGTTATTAGCAGCTATAAGCTTGTTAATATCCTCTGTTACTGTAGGTATATCTGTAAGAATGTTTTTTGTAGGTGCAATACCTTCTTCTACAAACTCTACAGTTATTCTCCTTTTTACTCTATTGCCCGAAGCATCGTACTCGTAATTAACTGTATTTACTTCGATTAAAGCCCCTTGGGCAAATACCGCTACTTGCATTATTAGCAATAGCACTATTATTTTTATTTGTTTCATTTTTTTTTGTTTTTATTTATTATTTTTTATAGAACACAGATAACGCTCATTTTGACTGATTTACGTATGAGGATAGTAGCTGTTAGCTATTAGCTATGAAGCTGTAGCGGTTGTAGCTTGGGGTGTTATAAGTTATGGCATTGGTTTGCCACCTTACGCTTTGGGTTGATATGTTGGTTTTAATATTCATCTTCAATGATTTCTAATTCTTTATTAGGTATTTTTATACCAAAAAAATCTACAAGTATATATTTTCCATTACAATATTTATACTTCCACTCTGTTTCGTCATAAATATATCTTAATTTATTAGAATAATCATATAATTGAAATATTCTTGATTTATTTGATTTTTTGAACATTTTTTTTACATAATTGCCCGAAACAAAAAACAGATGATTTTTATAATTAAAATATCCATAAGGAATATCAAATATAGCATCAATATTATTAATATATATTATAATAATATAAACACCGTTTCTACTATATCTAATAATTATTTCAAACATAAAAGAATCCACACTATGATTTCGAGCTTCCTCAAAACTAATTGCAGTGTCCAATATCGCCGTAAAATTTTTATCTTTTGCATATAGCAAAGGTAATTTTTTGTTTATTTGATTTTGTGCATTTACTTTTATTGAAAGTAAAAGAAATACTAATATTAATGCAAATTTGCCCATGATCCTATTTTTATTATTCCGTTTTTATTTATATGATAAAAATTTATATTAATCTGATTGTAATTACAATTTATTGGTTCAAAAATTGAAAATTTCACATTCTCAAATCCTTTGAATGAAACTATTTCAGTAAAAAAGCC
>CAYTJB010000097.1:0-6483 GCA_964437995.1 uncultured Bacteroides sp.
TAAAGTTCCAAGAGCGATAGTGAATTGGACTATTACATATTTCATTTCGGTATTATTGAAAATGAGCAATATAAAATATATTCTTTTAATAATTTCATTTATTTTCCCCTCTTTTGTTTTTTCGCAAAATATAAGCTTACCATTAAAAAAAGACACTGAAAGGGAAAAATGGGTTGATTCTATATTTAATACACTCACACCAACTGAACGAATTGCTCAATTGATTATGATTCGTTCAAATTCCGACCAAAAGCAAGCTTACTACGATACTATTGCCAAATCCATAGAAAAATATAATTTTGGCGGTGTTTGTTTTTTCAAAGGCGGAGCTATAGCTCAAGCTAACGTTACCAATTATTATCAAAAGTCAGCAAAAACGCCACTTTTTATTTCTATTGATGGCGAATGGGGTTTAAGTATGCGCATTGATAGCACACCTAATTTCCCTAAACAAATGACATTGGGTGCTTTAGAAAATGACAGCTTAATTTATCTGATGGGAAAAGAAATTGCAATCCAATGCAAAGCTATGGGTATTCACATTAATTTTGCACCGGTAGTTGATATTAATTCAAATCCTAAAAATCCTGTAATTAATAGCCGTTCGTTTGGCGAAAACAAATGGAAAGTTGCACAAAAGGGCATTATGTACATGAAAGGTATGCAAGACAATGGTATTATTACTACTGCAAAGCACTTTCCAGGACATGGCGATACCGATACTGATTCGCACCACACTTTGCCTATTATCAATCATTCCAAAGAAACCATTGATACACTTGATTTATATCCTTTTAAAGAACTCATAAAAAACGGTGTTACAGGCGTAATGGCTGCACATTTATTTGTTCCTTCTTACGATACCAATGCTAATACAGCATCTTCATTATCTAAAATTATTATAACAAACTTATTAAAAAACGAATTAGGATTTAATGGATTGATTTTTACAGACGCATTGGAAATGAAAGGTGTTACCAATTATTTTAAACCTGGTGTAATTGAGGTAAAAGCTTTACAAGCAGGTAACGACATATTATTATTGCCTGAAAACGTGGCTGTTGCTATCAATAGCATCAAAACAGCTATTGATAGCAATTGGTTAAGCCAAGCAGAAATGGATGAAAAATGCAAGAAAGTATTAACATACAAATACTTAGTAGGTTTAAACAATTACAAACCTATAAATGTAGAAAATCTTTATCAGAGCATTAATACAAAAAATACAGATGTCATTAATTACAAATTGTTTCGCCAAGCAATTACTATTATTAAAAACGAAAACAATATAATTCCGTTAAAAGATTTAGAAAAATATAATATTGGCGTGCTTTCCATTGGCGATACATCAACAACTATTTTTCAAAAATCAATTAAAAACTACACAAATACAACTAATTACAACCTCTCTAAAGATTTTAGCGAAACCGAAAAAGATAGCCTTTTAAATTTATTTTCAAAGCACAATTTGCTTATTGTTGCTATTCACAATACCAGCAGCTTTGCTTCTAAAAATTTTGGATTTTCAAAACAAACCATCAAACTTATTGGCACGCTGTCGAAAACTAGTAATCTTATTCTTGACTTCTTCGGTTATCCTTATGCGTTAAGTATTTTTAATGGGGATTTGAATGCTTCAGCTATCATTGTTTCCAATCAAGATAAACCCGAAGCTCAATTTTTATCTGCTCAATCAATTTTTGGAGGGTTTCAATCATCTGCTATTCTACCTGTTACTATCTCTAATAAATATCAGTTAAACACACAAATAATTACACCTAAAATTAGATTAGGTAACTGCTTACCTGAAGAACTGAAAATAAACACAGAACAATTAAATATTATTGATTCTATTGCAATTAAGGGAATTAAAGAAAAGGCATACCCCGGTTGCCAAATACTTATAGCAAAAGATGGAATGATTTTTTATCAAAAAGCATTTGGAACAACTAATTATGACAGCAATATTTTAGTAAAAAACACTGATTTATACGACTTAGCATCAATTACAAAAGTTGCGGCTACTACCCTTGCTATAATGAAACTGTATGAAGATGGGAAAATAGATTTGGACAAAAAACTTTCTTTTTATTTAAAGTATCTAAAACGTTCTAATAAAAAGAATATTACTATTCGTCAGATAATGAGCCATCAAGCAAGATTAAAATCATGGATTCCTTTTTATAAAGAAACATTGGTAAATGGAATTCCTGACAGCAATATTTACAGTAAAATACCTGACCGTAAACACACTACAAAAGTTGCCGATAGTTTATATATTCTTGACGATTACAAAGAAAAAATCATAAAATCTATCATTGATTCCGATTTGAACGATAAAGAAGAATACGAATACAGCGATTTAGGTTTTTATTTTCTCAAAGAATTGGTTGAAAAAATCACAAAAAAAACGTTTGAACAATATTTGAATGAACAATTTTACATTCCGCTTGGTTTAAGATATACCTATTTTAATCCATTAAACAGCAATAAATTGGAAAATATTATTCCTACAGAAAACGATACAGTTTTTCGCAAACAATTGATACAAGGCTATGTACACGACCCTGGCGCAGCTATGTTAGGCGGTGTTTCTGGTCATGCAGGTTTGTTTTCTAATACAAACGACTTAGCCATTATCTTCCAATTATTACTACAACATGGCGAATATGGAGGAAAAAGATTACTAAATGATACAACCATAGCCACATTTACTCGTCAACAATATCCAGAAAGCAAAAATCGTAGAGCTTTAGGCTTCGACCGCCAATTGTTACAACCATCAGAAAATGGTCCCGTTTGTAAAACTGCTTCTCAAAAGAGTTTTGGACATTCGGGATTTACAGGTACTTACGTTTGGGCTGATCCTGCCGAAAATTTATTATATATTTTCCTTTCTAACAGAGTAAATCCTGATGCCTCTAACGGAAAATTGAGCAAAATGAATATTAGAACCAATATACATCAAATTATATATGATATATTAAAAGAAAATAAAATTAATAATCATTAAAAATTAGAAATCATGAGTTACAAAACAAAATCAATACTCTTTTGGATATTTGCAATAATATTTACAATTTCTATTGCTGTATATCAAAAAATGACAGGACCTACTTATCCTAAAAAAGGGAAAACTGTTATTGCTGAAAAAGAAGTAAAATTTAAACTTTTACGTTCAGCAGAAAACACTAAAGATGCTATAATTAGCATCGAAAATAGCTCAAAATTGTATAGTGGTTCTATTGTTTACAAAAGATTTAACACTTTAGACGATTGGACTGAAATCCAAATGACACAAAATGGGGATAAACTTGAAGGTAGTTTGCCAGCACAACCTGCTGCAGGAAAATTGATGTACAGGGTTTTTCTAAAATATGGAAATGAAAACTATGCACTTAATATTAACCCTGTTGTAATTCGCTTTAAAGGTAATGTTCCTCTTTATATTTTATTCCCTCACATTTTACTCATGTTTTTAGCCATGCTTTTTTCAACACGTACAGGTATTGAAGCAATAATAGATGGTAAAAATACTTACAAATACGCTTTAATTACAGTAATTACCTTATTTTTAGGAGGTATTGTATTAGGTCCTATTGTGCAAAAATATGCTTTTGGAGCATTTTGGACCGGCTGGCCTCTTGGCAAAGACCTTACAGATAACAAAACTGTTATCGCCTTTTTGTTTTGGATAATGGCAACATATAAAATATATAGAAACCGTGAAAAAACAGGGTTAGCAATTGTTGCAATGGTAATTTTATTGGCAATTTATCTAATTCCTCATAGCATGTTTGGCTCTGAATTAGATTATAATAGCGGAAAAGTTACAACTGGACAGAAAATATAGTAATAAAAAACTTGTTTGAATCTATAAAATTTTTCATTTTTAAATTTTGTTATATTTCAAAAAAAATGTAATTTTGCAAAAAAAAATAAGGTTACTCTTTATAAAAGAGTTAATTACAAATACAGGCTTACTTATCTAAGCGTTCATTTTGAACAATAAGGCTAAGAAAGTCTGTTATTTTTTTCAGAAAATAATTATTTATATATAATAAAACATACTAAAAAAACGATGAAGAAATTAGCAGTTATCGCATTTGGAGGTAATGCACTTTTAAGAGGCGACCAAATTGGAACTATAGATGAACAAGAAGCAAATGTTTTCAACACTTGCACTCAATTATTAGAATTAATAAAAAAAGATTACGATATTGTAATCGGTCATGGCAACGGACCTCAAGTAGGCAATGTTTTATTACAACACGAAGGTGGACACAAATTGTTTGGTATCCCTGCAATGCCTATTGATTTTTGCGTAGCCGAAACACAAGGTTCTATTGGATATATGATTGAACAACAAATGCGTAATGTATTGGAAAAAGAAAAAATGGAGCGAGATATTATTACGATTATCACGCAAGTAGAAGTTGATAAAAACGATCCTGCTTTCCAAAATCCTACAAAACCAGTTGGTCCTTATTATACACAAGAAGAAGCCGACAAATATGCTACCGAAACTGGAGCAAAATTTGCTGCTGACCCAAGAGGAAGAGGTTTTCGTAAAGTTGTTGCTTCGCCAAAACCAATGAAAATTAACAATATTCATTCAATTAAACAATTGGCAAGAGACGGACAAATTGTAATTACTGTTGGTGGTGGCGGTATTCCTGTATTTCATGTAGAGCCTAACAAATTACAAGGTATTGATGCCGTTATTGATAAAGATTTAGCATCTTCATTATTGGCAACTCAAATTGGTGCCGATGAATTTTATATTTTAACTGATGTTCCTAAAGTTTGTATTAACTTTAATAAACCTGACGAAAAACGTTTAGATAGAATCAGCATTGCAGAAGCAAAACAATACTTAGCCGAAGGACATTTTGCCGAAGGTAGCATGGCTCCTAAAGTAAGAGCTGCATTGTATTTTGTTGAAAACGGTGGAAAAGAATGTATTATCACTGCTGCCAGCGAATTGGGTAAAAATGGTGGAGGCACTGTTATTTATGGGTAATTGTTAATGATTAAATGTTAATTGTTAATGAAAAGTGTGTGCTATATCAGTAAATAAAACCTTTATAACAAATAACAAATTAACCCAAACACAAAGCAATCTATACACATTAAAATTTTGTAATCATCCGAAATTAACAATTAACAATTAACAATTATATATCATGGCTTTTAATTTAAAAAACAGAAATTTCCTTAAATTATTGGATTTTACTCCACAGGAAATTAAATTCTTATTAGACCTTGCTGCTAACCTAAAAGAAGCAAAATACACAGGTACTGAACAGCAGAAACTAAAAGGCAAAAACATTGCGTTGATTTTTGAAAAAGACTCAACCCGTACACGTTGTGCTTTTGAAGTAGCTGCTCTCGACCAAGGTGCACATGTAACTTATTTAGGACCTTCCGGTTCGCAAATTGGTAAAAAAGAATCGATGAAAGATACTGCCCGTGTATTGGGTAGAATGTATGATGGTATCGAATACCGTGGTTACGGACAAAGCATTGTAGAAGATTTAGGCAAATATGCCGGGGTTCCTGTTTGGAATGGTTTAACTACCGAATTTCACCCAACACAAATTTTGGCTGACTTCTTAACTATGCAAGAACATATTGACAAACCATTGAACAAAGTAGCTTTCTGCTATTTGGGCGATGCCAAAAACAACATGGGCAACTCATTAATGGTGGGTGCTGCTAAAATGGGTATGGATTTCCGTGCTGCTGCTCCTAAAGCTTGCTGGCCTACCGAAGAATTGGTAGCTAAATGTCGTGAAATTGCAAAAGAAACCGGTGCTAAAATTACCTTAACCGAAGACGTAGCGGAAGGCGTAAAAGGTGTTGATTTCTTATATACCGATGTATGGGTATCGATGGGCGAACCAGCAGAAGTATGGCAAGAACGCATTAAATTATTAAAACCATACCAAGTAAACATGGACGTTGTAAAGAAAACCGGCAACCCTAACGTAAAATTCTTACACTGCTTACCGGCTTTCCATAATCGCGAAACTACCATGGGCGAAGATATTTTCCAAAAATATGGTTTAGATGGTATGGAAGTTACTGAAGACGTTTTTGAATCCACCATGTCGATTGTTTTTGACGAAGCCGAAAACCGTTTGCATACTATTAAAGCTGTTATGGTAGCTACGTTGGGTGCATAATCTGTTTTAAAACTATCTTATTTAAAAAGAGCTTATTGCCAGTGCAGTAAGCTCTTTTTAAATATAATTGCTTTCTGAATGCTACTTCAAACTGAAAACTAAAGTACTCCCCATTGTTAGGACAAAAACGACTCCATACAGGTATATGTTTTCAAACCTATGCTCATGTGTGCAAACAGGAAAGGGAATTAACCTAATAAAAGATGGTTAAAAAGAAGAAAATGTTAACAAATTTAGCAATTTTATAACATTAATTCTATTATTTTATTGTACTTTTACACTTTTAAATTTATTA
>CAYTJB010000097.1:6493-8556 GCA_964437995.1 uncultured Bacteroides sp.
AAAACATTGAAAACACACACAGCAATTATCTTATTATCAGCATTTTCAATGTTTTCTTTAGCTTCATGTAAATCTTCAAAAAATGGAGAACAAGCGGTATTACCTAAAAATGAAAATAAAAAAGAAGTCGTAAGAGTGATAGCTCCAGTTATTATTTACAAAACAAATGCTGATTTTTACAACAATGTTCCTGTAATACTAAATGATGAGAGAACTGATATTATTTCCTATCCCGATATTGTGGATGTATTTTATAATGGGAAATTAGCTTATCCAACTCGTTTAGAAAATGGATATTTGCTCGACAATAGAGGTGTTAGCAAAAATACAGCCTTCTTAAAATATACTTACGAAGAATACAGCAAATTACCTGCAACACCTACTAAAGAAGATTTGTTAAAAATGATTATCAGCAAAAATCCTTTAACAGAATTATACAACTGTAATAAATTACCAAAAAATAATATTCAAATGCTAAATGAAGCCATTAAAAAAGGCTTGCCAAACGTTTGCGAAAATTTAATAAAATAATAAAATCAAATATTAATCAAATAATTATTAACAATGAAAAACAAATTTACATTTTTTATTTCGCTATTTATAGCGTTTGTCTTGTTATTTCAAGTTTCTTTTGCTGAAATAGTTACTGTTGAAAAAGCACAATTAGTTGCTAAAAATTTATATTTTGAGCGAGTTAATTTAGTTAAAGAAAATAATGTTACTTACGAAAGCATTAAATTTAACGATGCAATTACTATTACACGTAATTCAATGCCAATGTATTACGTATTTAATTTTGTTTCAGAAAATGGGTTTGTAGTTGTTACAGCCGAAAGCAACGCTTTTCCAATTCTTGCGTATTCTTTTGAGAGTAATTTTAATGTAAACAATATGAATGAATCTGTAAAAGATGCAATGGAAAATTACGAAAATGAAATTGTAGCAATCAGAGAAAAAAATCTAAATGCTGATGAAGAAACTACCAATGCTTGGGCAAAATATTCTGCAATAACAATGCAAAAATCTGGAAATGAAATTACTACTGTTGGCCCGCTAATAAAAACAACTTGGGATCAAGATTGCTATTATAACACCTTGTGTCCTACGGCTGCCGGAGGTCCATGTAATCACGCTTATACTGGTTGCGTAGCAACAGCAATGGCTCAATTGATGAGATATTGGTCATTTCCTACTACGGGTCTTGGTTCAAATGCTTATACTTCAATTGTTAGTCATAATGTAAATTTTGCTGCACAAACCTATAACTGGTCAGCAATGCCACTTTCTGGTTTAACATCAGCAAATAGCGCTGAGGTAGCAAAAATTATGTACCATGCTGGAGTATCTGTTAATATGGGTTATTCTGCTGGTGGTTCGAGTGCTTCAACACAACAAGCAGCAGATGAATTAAAAAATCATTTTAGATACTCAACCACAACACAATATGTTAGTAAATCATCATACCCAAATGCTCAGGAGTGGTATATTAAAATTCGGTCTAATCTAATTGATGGAAAACCCGTAATGTATAGAGGTGATGGTAGTTCTGGCGGACATGCTTTTATTGTGGACGGTTTCCAATATCCTCAATTTTTCCATATCAACTGGGGATGGGGTGGTAGCCATGACGGATACTTTTACTTTACAAGTTTAAACTCAGGTAATGGTGATTTTACTGTAGCTCAAGGTGCAATAATAAATTGTTATCCTTCTACAATGGCTGGAAACACAACAGACATTGATGAAAACAATTCTTCAAATGGAATTAAAATAATGCCTAATCCAAATAATGGACATTTTTCATTGCTTATGAATAATGCTAAAAATGGAAATTTTACAGTTTCAATAATGGATATTACTTCAAGGGTTATTCTTAAAAAAACTATTAATAAAGAATATGATGTTATAACAGAAGAAATGATTGTACCTGAACTTACTAATGGATTTTATTTTGTTTCTGTAGAAGGTAGTCAATTCAAATCAATTAACAAATTTATTGTTAAATAATTAAATATATAAAATAATGAAAAAGATAATATTTATTGCGATACTATTCGGTTCAG
>CAYTJB010000097.1:8566-10131 GCA_964437995.1 uncultured Bacteroides sp.
AATTATAATATTTTTATTTACACTGATATTACTTTTTAGCAATTGTAAAAAAGACGATGTTTCTCCAGCACCAACAGCACCACCAACACCTGTGATACCTCCAACTGCTAATATTTCTGTTTCGCTTAGGAAATTAGCTGCCGAAACGGGTACAATTAATTGTGTTGGTTTATCTGTTGAGCTACATTCAAACGCAGAATATAAAGCCAAAGTAAAAGGTACAACATCTGCTGGTACAGCCGCAGCTGGTACAGCTTCTTTTTCGGCTGTTGCTAATGGAAAGTATTACTTAATGGCTTGGAAAGATATTGATGCAAGTAATACTTATACAAATGGTGATTATTTTGGATTTGTTGAAACCCCAGTTATTTTAGCTGGAGTCGCTAAAGCATATACCATTGATATGTACATACTTAAAAATTAAATTAAAGTTAATCATAACAAAAAAAGCCTTTATCCAAAAAATAAAGGCTTTTTTTATTAATTATATATACTGTTTCTAAACAGTTTTGCTTTGCAAACCTGATTTCATTTGGTATAAACAAAACCATCTTTTACACCCAAGTTGCATTCATTAATTGAATTTAGGTTTAACTATTTTAATCTTTGGTTTCATCAATTTTGCTATGAAACCTACTATAAGTAAAATAAATAATGAAGCCTATTGCCATCCAAATAAGCAAACGAATCCAGTTTGCCCATCCTAAGCCAAAAATCATAGCTCCGCAAACTAAAATGCCAAGTATTGGAACTAAAGGAACCAATGGTGTTTTAAAACCACGTTTGAGTTCAGGATTTTTAACTCTCATAATCCACACACCTGCAGAAACAAGCATAAACGCAAATAAAGTTCCTATACTTGTCATATCGCCTACTATATCCTGCGGTACAAAACAAGCAAACAAACCTACAAAAAGGAAAAACAACATATTCGATTTATAAGGTGTTCTGAATTTAGGATGAATATCTGAAAATATTTTTGGAACCAAACCGTCTTTACTCATCGAATAAAACACGCGAGACTGACCATAAAGCATCACTAAAATTACGGATGAAAACCCTGCTAAGATAGCAACTGTAACAAGTTTTGCCAGCCATCCAAAGCCAGTCATATATGTTTGAATAGCATAAGTAACAGAAGCCTCTTTACCTGCTGTCCTAAAATCATTTAATGTAGCAACACCCGTTAACACATAAGAAAATAATATATATAAAACTGTACAAATCGCAAGTGAACCAAGAATTCCAATGGGCAAAGCTTTTTTAGGATTTTTTGTTTCCTGTGCTGCGGTAGAAACTGCATCAAATCCAATAAAGGCAAAGAATACTACGCCAGCAGCTCCTAAAATCCCTAAAATTCCACCAAAATTATGCGAAACACCTTGAGCATCAACAAATTTTGTAGCTTCTGGTATAAAAGGAGTATGATTTGCTGAATTAATAAACGACCATCCAAACACAATAAATAGTACTACGATACTTACTTTTGTGATAACTATAATTGAATTTACCAATGCCGATTCGCGAGCACCACGTATTAACAGTATGCTTAATAAAAAAACGAT
>CAYTJB010000097.1:10310-10687 GCA_964437995.1 uncultured Bacteroides sp.
TTTAAATATTCGCTCCAAGCTATACTAACAGTAGCAGCACCTAAAGCATATTCCAACACTAAATCCCAACCAATAATCCATGCCACTAATTCGCCCATAGTTGCATAAGAATAAGTGTAAGCACTTCCCGAAACAGGTATCATTGAAGCAAACTCTGCATAACAAAGTCCTGCCAATGCACAACCAATTCCGGCAATAATAAATCCAATGGTTACAGAAGGTCCTGCATTGTTAGCAGCAGCAGCAGCAGTTCTAACAAACAAACCAGCTCCAATAATACCTCCTATTCCTAATGCAATTAAGCTTATAGCTGTTAAAGAGCGTTTTAAGCCTTTACCATCATCAGCTGATTCTTCCATAAGTTTTGTTATGGACTT
>CAYTJB010000098.1:0-10607 GCA_964437995.1 uncultured Bacteroides sp.
CATAGACAAATAAAGAGATGTAGCAATTTTTAGCATTACTTTTGTCTATTACGCCTAAAAAAACGTTGCTACAATTAGCTCTGTATAACTGTTTCTAAACAAAACCTATTAAGAACCAGTATATATTAATCACTCTGAATATTAAAAAAACAAAAAAGTCGTTTCGCCAAAGGCGAAACGACTTTTTTGTTAATAAAGGCAAGACTTATTTTTTAATAAAATCAACTCTTCTGTTAACAGAATAATAATCTTCTGAAAGAAATGGGTTACTTTTTTCTCTATTTTCAATAATAAATCTAGATTCAGTTATCTTATATTTATTAACAAGTACATTTACAACTGCTTCTGCTCTTTTTCTACCTAAGTAATCATTATAAATATCCGTACCACTTTGATCGGTTCTGCCAATTACGCGAAGTGTTAAATTTTTCTCTTTTGTCATTAATTCAGCTATAGAAGCTAATTTTTCGTTTTCACTCTCTAAAATGTCATATTTATTCACATTAAAGAAAATAGGAAATGGCAAGCAAGCTTCTCCGTAATTTGTATTAGAAGGTTGTAATGTATCGCGAATAGACTTGTAAATATCTTTTTTCAACTTTTCAACTCTATCTTTCTCCTCAGCTTCTCTATTTTTGTTTTCATTTTCATATAGTTTAACTTTACTATCAAGTTGTCCTACTTGATCTTCTAAATACTTAACTTTTTCAATTAATTTATCTTTTGGCAAAGTATCTCCTATTATATTACTTGATACATCTGCTTTTTTATCTTTTAAAGAATTAGATTTTTTGCATAAATTAAACTTGTAAGTTAAACCAATGGAAGTATATGAAACAACATCATATTTATAGCCTCCAATTTTAGCATCAACTCTATCAGAATTTACAACATTCCAAAGATTTTCAGCATTAATTTCAAATTTATCGCCTAATTTATAACTTATACCAACTCCCAAAGGAATAACCGATTCTGTTTCCCATTCATTTGGGGTGGACGCAACAGCACTTTTATAAGCACTATTTGAAATTATTACATCATCTGTAATTTTTTTCAGTAAGCTTCTATAATGAATAAATCCAATTCCTGCTATTCCATAAATGTTTATCTTTCTATCAGGATTGTTCCCAAATATTAATCTTGAAAAACTTAATGTTGTATTCAAATTATAAGTAAAAAAGTCTGCATCAAAATAATAATTATACGCAGGCTTACTTCCTGAAAGACTTCCTTTCGAAATTTGACCACGCAATTCAAAAACAGAACTTAAACGTTTTCCTATAAATAAACCAAAGCATGGTTTTGCCCTGAAATCGTCTTTTAAAGTAGTTTCAACATCTCCCCAAAGCAAGCTTATTCCACCATTTACATTTAACGACCAACCTTCAAGAATTGAATTGCTTTTAACCTCTTGACTTGAAGCAAAATAATGAAAACTAAAGAAAACAACTGTTAAAAAAAATATTTTTTTCCACATGATTATTCTTATTTTATAGTTAATAATTTATTTTATTTGAAATATTTTGTAAAAGTACAATAAAAAAAAACAAAACAAAACAAAAAAATAAAAAAAAGCTCCAATTAGGAGCTTTTTTTATTTTTAAAAATTATATTTTTTATTTTATGGCATTTTCAAATTCGGCAGTAGTTTTAAATTTAGCGAATTCTAAATCATCTTTTGCCTGAGCTCTATATGAAGCATCTTTAGCTATTGCAAGTTTAAGATTTTCATATACAGAGTTTGCATTGTTGTTTCTTGCTGCAATAACGGCTGCAAGATAATATGTTTGGGCATCTTTTGCTGCACAATCAATTGTAGTTGTTGCTGAAGCAGCATTACCGTTTAATAATGTTGCTAATGCTACATTGTAATCACACGATGTTTTTCCAAATGAACTAACTGCACCTGCGTAATTACCTTCTTTTATCATTATAACACCTAAGTTGTAATTTTGATTAACACCTAATTTTTGAGCAGTTCCAAAATAAGTTTTTGCAGCTTTATAATCTTTTTTCATTAAAGAAACTACGCCTAAATTATTGATAACAGCAGAATTATTTGGAGATAAAGTATTAGCTTTTTCTAATAATGAAGAAGCATCATTAGCATCACCAAGAGCAATAGCTACACAAGCTGCATTGTTATATCCTTTCCAATCTTGTGGATAAACAGTTGTAGCTGATTTGTATATTTTTAATTGTGTGTTTAAGTCTTTGGTTAAAGTAGCAGCATACAATAATTCTTTGTTATCTAAAGAATCAGGAGTTGAGGTTGACAACATTGCAATTTTTTCATCAGTTTTTTTAGGTTCCAAGAAGTTAACAGAAATTTCAGCTCTTCTAAGTGGAGGTAAAATTTTATCTTCTACTTGTTTGAAAACAACGGTCATGTTTCTCATTTCTTGTTCTCTTTTGTCTCTATCGGCTTGAGCTTTGATAACATTAATCATAATGTTTTTATCAGCAATGTCAGATTTTTCTAATGATGCAAGGAAACCATCCCAATCTTCACCGTTGGCTTTTTGATTATAAGTTACAACTTTCTTTAAATCTTTGTAATTTGTTTTTGTTTTTTTAGCTAAGTCTTTAACAAATTTATCAAGTTGATCTTCAACATATTTATTAGCAGTTTTTGCTCTATTTTCAGAAAGTCCTGCATTTTTTTGTTCTTCACCTTCGGGAGAAGCCCAAGCGGTAATATCAACATTTTTAATAGCCCAATCTTTAGCAATATAATCGTTTAACTCTTTAATACCTAATTGAGCTTCAGCTGCTTTGTTTAAATCTATTTTAAAATTAAGATTAAACATATTTACCAAAAAGTAAATAGTTGCTTTTTTGCTGTTTACAGTTTCTTTTTCATATCCATCAGGAGCTAAAACAGTAGTTCCTGTAGTTTTAATTCTTTGAGATGTGTAAATTAACGCATCTGCTATTTTAAGTTCAGGAAACTCAGTTGCTTTCGACAGCGTTTTAATTGTTTCTTTTGAAGTGCTTTCTTTTACTGGTTCCTTTGCAATGTGTCCAACAAGAGTAGCTACTAACTGTGATTTGTTCATTGCAGGGTTGTATTCTATTACATCTGTGTAAGTAAAAGAGCCACCTGTTTTGTTATTAATGGTTGTTCCGTCACCTGCAACTTTTTCGCCTTTAAGATAGAAAGGTTTTAATGCTGTGCTTCCACCTTCGTATTTTAAAACAGGTTGAACATAAACGCCTGCTTTTTTACCAAAATATCCTGCAGGGATTGTGCCTTTAACACTTACGGCAATTTTGTCGCCATGTACTTCTAATGGATTAGGAGTTACTTCGTATTTTACTTCTCCGTACTTCTTTACCATTTTCTTAAGATCGTTACAACCAGACATTAGCAAACCTACTAAAAATAAGGCTGTTAAAAGTGTAATGCTTTTGTTTTTCATTTGTATTATAAATTAATAATTAATAATTAAAACTCAAATTTTTTGCAAATATATAATAAATAAATGAGTGTACAACATTTATGCGTAAAAATTATTGAACAAATAATTGTTATTAAAACGGTTACTAAAATAAATTTTCTCTTTTCTTTAAATATGGATACAATATTTGATGAAATCCAAGATTAATGTCTGCTTCAATAAAATCAATTTTGTATTGTCCACATCGCATTTTAAGCTCTTTTTCAAAGCTTTTAACGGAATTTATATAATTTGTTTTTACTTCTGATGGGTTGATTTTGAGTTCTTTGCTATTTTCAACATCAATAAATTTATAGGGACGATTGTCGAATTCAAAGTTTAATTCTTTGTTTTTATCAGTAACATGAAAAAGTATTACCTCGTGTTTGTTGTACTTTAAATGCTGAAGTGCTTGAAACATATCATCTATTTTGCCAGCATTTTCAAACATATCGCTAAAAATAATGATCAACGAGCGTTTGTGAATACTTTCCGCAATAAGGTGTAGAGCCTCTGCTACTGATGTTTTTTTGCGAACTTCTGTTGAAATAGGCGTTAAAAGCTCTTCTAATTTGCTATAAATTAATTTATGATGGGTTAATGTTGATTTACAAGGTGTATGCGTTTCTAATTCTTCAGCAAAAACGCTTAATCCAACGGCATCTCTTTGTTTTCGCAACATATACATAATGGCAGCAACAGCATAAACCGAAAAAGAAATTTTATTGGGTTTTTCGATACTTACATCTTGGTTAAAAGGATAATACATTGACGAAGAATTGTCAATTACAAGCTGGCACCTTAAATTGGTTTCTTCTTCAAATCGTTTTACAAAAAGCTTATCGGTTCTACCGTATAATTTCCAGTCAACATGTTTAACAGATTCTCCGGTATTATAAAGACGGTGTTCGGCAAATTCAACAGAAAATCCATGTAGCGGACTTTTGTGTAATCCGGTTATAAAACCTTCAACAACTTGTTTGGCAATAAACTCCAACGAGCCAAATTGTTCTATTTGGCTTTGGTCTATGTTTTTTTCTACCATAAAAGGCTGTAAAAGCTACAAAAGTGCTTCTAATTTGCTAACCAAAACATTTTTAGGAACTGCACCCACTTGTTTGTCAACTATTTCGCCATTTTTAAAAAATAAGATGGTAGGAATATTTCTTATTCCGTAACGTGAAGTAGTTGCAGGATTGCTATCAACATCAAGCTTGCCAACTACGGCTTTGCCTTCAAATTCTTTTGCAATTTCTTCTACTATAGGTCCAAGCATTCTGCATGGTCCGCACCACTCAGCCCATAAATCAATAATTACTGGTTTGTCTGATTTTAGTACAATTTCTTCGAAATTTCCATCTGTAATTGCTAATGCCATATTTATAATTTTTAATTGTTTTTTCTTTTACAAACATACAACATTTTTTGATTGCTCAACAAAAAAAATATTTAAAATAACAGTAAATATTCGTAATCAGTCTATTTTTAATAGGATGAAAGTTGTAAAATTTGTTTAAATTTTACAATCTTACCTTTTAAAGAATAATATGCAATAAGTTTCGTTCGTTTAACCAAATCTGTATAAATAAAGGAAAGGTTTGTTGCGAGTATAAACAATTTTAAGATTATTTTTTCGAAGTATATAACTTTCTATAAGCCAAATATTCTGGTAAATTCCACGATAATAAGCTTTTTGATTCCCATTTTAGCTTAAATATTTTCTTTCTTTCTTCAATAGTTTGATAATATTTTTCTGCTGGCATATATATTTGCTCGGCAGGAAATTTCAGTTTTTGAATGCTGTCCATTTGAGTGAGTTCTGGTAAGGTTTTATTCAAATATGGTAACGATTTGTCCGAAAGTTTTGATAAAAAATCAAAATGGATAAATGAACGATTGTAATTTTTAAAATTATATTTAGCAATCATATTATCCCAATTAAACATGGAGCATAATACAAGAATTACTATTAAAGCATAAGCATTTGATTTAATTAAATAAAAAAACGATTTTTTATTTTTTACTTTGACAAATACGGTATATAAGCCATACAAGGTTAATATAAGAAAAATAATAACACCAATTCTTTTATATGCCAAAGAAAAATAATAGATGTACCAATAATTGCGAATTGCCACAGAAATGGCTAATATTGCGTTTTGAGCCAACCAAGCAAAACAGAGATATTTTATTAGCCAATTATTTTTGTAAAAATTTAGATTGTTACGGAAAAAATAAAGAACCACAATAATTGAGGTAAGTATTGATAGTATAAGCAAATAAGTGCCTTCGTGTACAAATTGTTTTAACGTTAGTCCATTCCATTCAAAGTTAAACCACACCCAATAAATATCTATTGCGTTAAGTAAAAGTAGTATTGCGTTGAGTATAAAAAGTAAGAATATAGCTGCTTTCAACTCATTTCTCAACGCATTGATTTTAAAATTCTTCCACCCTTGTTTTTTAATCCTATAAAGTTCTTTGCTACTTTCTTTATCTTTTTCAACGATTTGCTGATTAGAAGTTCTGTATAAAACAAAAACACTAATAATCAAACCTATAACTATTGTAAATAGTAATGTTGAATCAATTTTGTTAAATATAAAACTCAGATATGTATTTAAAAACAATGCTGTTTTTTGTATTAAACTATTGAATATTGGATTAGAATTACTGTAAAAAATTAAAAACAAAAAAACAATCAAAATTGGAATGATAAAAATTCTGAATTTCCAAAAGTAACTGCTTATTTTGTGGTTTTTAAGTTTAGATTCTGTCATTTTTTTGATGAATAGAATCTGAGAATTTATAAGATTGCTGAGCGAAAGTCGAAATATGTTTATAAAAGATTGAGCATCAGGGTAAATAATAATTCCAACAAACAAAAAAAGCAATAAAAAATTAACAAAAAAAGCAAAAGTGGAATATATAAATACAGTGGATAACATCGAAATGATGAGTCCTAATGTACATGTTATTAGATTTTTACCATTAAATTTGAATTGCTTTGAAAAATATAGCCACGCAACAATACTAAGTTCAAAAATAATTAAGTTCAATCCAAGTGCTTGACGATGAAATAATATCGAAAATAAAATGGTACTAATGCTAATAATTAGAATTTTGCTTCTTCTATTCATAATATTTGTTTATTATAGTTCAAAAAAAACAAACGAAACTATTCAACAAATATTATTTTACAAATTCCTTTTCGGTAACCTTATTTGCTTTTCCCTTGATTAGCGACAGCTTCCATTAATTTTTTAATTTCTTCTTCATCACCCAAGAAATAATCTTTTAGTAAATTCAAATTATCATCAAATTCAAAAACGTAAGGAATGCCTGTGGGTAGGTTGAGGTTTACAATATCCTCATCACTAATATTTTTCAAAAGTTTAATAATACCACGTAGGCTATTGCCATGTGCAGCTACTAAAACCTCGCCACATTCGAGTAATTTCTTTGAAATATTTTGCTCCCAGTAAGGCAAAATTCTATCAACGGTTTCTTTTAATGATTCGGTTAATGGAATGAGTAATTTGTTAATATTTTGATACTTTGCATCTAAACGAGGATTCCTTTCGTCAGATTCGGCTAATGCTAAAGGTGGAATATCATAACTTCTACGCCAGATATGGATTTGTTCTTCGCCATATTTTTGAGCCATTTCGGCTTTGTTTAAGCCTTGCAATTCGCCATAATGTTTTTCGTTTAATCGCCAAGTTTTTTCAACTGGCAACCATAGCAAATCCATTTCTTCCAACATAATATTGAGCGTTTTGATAGCTCGTTTTAAGTAAGATGTATAACAATATTTAAAATTAAAATGGTTTGCTAACAAAACCTTACCACCTTTTTTGGCTTCTTCTACGCCTTTTTCCGATAAATCTACATCTGTCCAGCCCGTAAAACGGTTTTCTTTGTTCCAAACACTCTCGCCATGTCGTACTAATACCAACTTCTTCATATTTCTTTTTTTAATTTGTTAAACTTTTATAAGACCAAATCATTTAAAAGTATTTAAAATGCCTAAAGTACTTATAAGTACTCATAAGTATTCCAAGTACTTTAGGCACTTAGTTCTTTATTGTTATTTCCCAATTTATTTTTTAGGGATAAAACTAAAATTACAATACCTGCTATAATAAAAGGAATGCTCAGCAACTGTCCCATGTTTAATGACATTGATTTTTCAAAATCAACTTGTGTTTCTTTTAAAAATTCTATTACAAATCGAACGGTAAACAATGCAATTAAAAACAATCCAAAAATCATTCCTTCTTTAGGTTTTCCATTGTGTTTATAGTAAACTTTAAGCAACGAAATTGATATTGCTAAATAACACAAGGCTTCATAAATTTGAGTTGGGTGCCGTGGAATAAGCATTTTATCGTCTCTAACAAAAATAAAGCCCCAAGGCAAATTGGTGGCATGACCGTAAATTTCGGAATTCATCAAATTACCTGTTCTAATAAAAAGACCAGCTAATGCTGTAACTATCACTATTCTATCGAGCACCCACCAATACGATTTTTTTGTTTTGCGTGAAAACAAAAAAAGTGCAAATAAAATACCAATGGCAGCACCATGACTTGCTAAACCTCCATGCCATACATATAAAATTTCGATTGGATGTTGTAAATAATATTCGGTTTCATAAAATAGGCAATGACCTAATCGAGCACCAATTACGGTAGCAATAATCATATACATCGCTAATTTGTCGAGAATTGGCAACGGAATATCTTCTTTCTTAAAGAACCGCTCCATTATTAGATACCCAACATAAAACCCTAAGGCAAACAATAAACCATACCATCTTACTGATAATCCGCCAATATGAATTATTTCCGGATTTACATTCCACTGAATAAAATTTAATATCATTAGCTTGAAATTTTAAAAAGCAAATTTATGAAACTTTCTGTAAACAAATTGATTGTCTTAACTTTTTTTATGAGAAAGAAAAACAAGAATTTTGCTATTTTTTTACGATATTTGCAACTTAATTATTGAAGAAAATTCAAAATTATGGCTGAACAAGCAAAACCACAAAAAAAGTGGTTGATAAAGCTCAAAAACAAATACCGCCTTGTTATAATGAATGACGATACTTTTGAAGAAAAGTTATCGTTTCGTTTATCAAGGCTTAATGTATTTGTGGCAATTGGTTCTGTTGCTATTTTACTTGTTTTTGCAACTACTTATATCATAGCATTTACGCCACTTAGAGAATACATTCCAGGTTATACAAATTTAAAACTCAACAAAGAATCATATATCAACGCATTAAAAATTGATTCACTTCAAAATGAGGTTCGTAGCAGAGAATTGTATTTGAATAATCTGAAAATGATTTTTGCAGGAAAAACTATCATTGACCCTGCAAGCAAGCAAGCTAAAGATACTTCGATAAAATACAACAATATTACCATTACAAAATCTAAGGAAGATTCGATATTACGTAAGCAAATAGAAAGCGAAAATAAATACGATTTATCTTCACAAGATTTAACATTGGATGCAACGGAAGAAACTGCTGTAAATACTTCCATTAGTAATTTTTTCTATTTTACACCCCTCAAAGGTATTGTTATTAATGGGTTTGACGTTGCAAAACAGCATTATGGTGTTGATATTGCAGGGAAAAAAGATGATATTATAAAATCGGTATTGAATGGAACTGTAATTTTTTCAAATTGGACACTCGAAACAGGCTATATTATTGGAATTCAACATCAACATAATTTGATTTCAGTATATAAACACAATTCAGCTTTGTTGAAAAAATTGGGCGATTATGTAAAGGCTGGCGACCCCATTGCCTTTATTGGCAATACAGGCGAATTAAGCAGTGGACCTCATTTGCACTTTGAATTATGGTATAACGGTAATCCTGTAAATCCAAAAGACTACATCCCTTTCTAATCAATAACTATGAAGAAAAGAATTGCTATTTTAGGCTCTACAGGCTCAATTGGAACACAAGCATTGGAAGTTGTGAAGGCTCATCCTGATTATCTTGAGGTTGAGGTTTTAACAGCCAATTGTAATGCCGATTTATTGATTAAACAAGCACTTGAGTTTAAGCCGAATTCCGTAGTAATTGGTGCCGAAAAATTATATCAGAAAGTTTCAGAAGCATTACAACCTCATGATATTAAGGTGTTTGCAGGCAAAGAATCTATCAGTCAAATTGTTGAATCTACAGAAATAGATATTGTATTAGCTGCTATTGTTGGGTTTGCAGGTTTAAAATCTACATTGAAAGCTATTGAAGCCAAAAAAACCATTGCATTGGCTAATAAAGAAACAATGGTAGTTGCAGGTCAATTGGTTACAAAACTTGCCAGAGAAAATGCCGTAAACATATTACCTGTTGATTCTGAGCATTCTGCTATTTTTCAGTGTTTAGTTGGAGAATTTCAAAATCCGGTTGAAAAAATATATTTAACCGCTTCGGGAGGTCCTTTTAGAGGAAAAAACAAAGAATTTCTTTCTACAGTTACAAAAAACGAAGCCTTAAAGCACCCAAATTGGGAAATGGGCAAAAAAATCACGATTGATTCTGCAACGCTTATCAATAAAGGATTAGAAGTAATAGAAGCAAAATGGCTTTTTGGATTAAAACCTGAACAAATTGACGTTATCATTCATCCCCAATCAATTGTACATTCGTTGGTTCAATTTCAAGATGGTTCTATGAAAGCCCAAATGGGCTTGCCCGATATGAAATTACCCATACAATATGCTTTGACTTATCCTTTTAGGTTTAAAACGGATTATCCAAGATTTAATTTTATGGATTATCCTCAACTTACATTTGAAAACCCTGATATAGAAGTATTTAGAGGCTTACGTCTTGCTTTTGAAGCAATGCGTCAAAATGGGAATATGCCTTGTATCTTAAACGCTGCCAACGAGATAGTTGTGCATGCTTTTTTACAAGACAAAATAGGTTTTCTGCAAATAGCAGATGTAATTGAAGCATG
The DNA here is from genome assembly GCA_964437995.1 of uncultured Bacteroides sp. Lineage (GTDB taxonomy): Bacteria > Bacteroidota > Bacteroidia > Bacteroidales > JACABE01 > JACABE01. Next base: position 10,433 of record CAYTJB010000098.1, read on the forward strand.
TATGCAAAAAATAAGTTTCGTTGCCGAACCAAGTTTGGAAGATTATATTCAAACTGACCACGAAACCAGAATAATCGCTAATGAATTAATCAATAAAATTTAGTAATTAATTACAAATTAAATATATAACAATGGGAATTTTAACACAGGCATTAGGCTTAATTTTAAGTTTATC
>CAYTJB010000099.1:0-10446 GCA_964437995.1 uncultured Bacteroides sp.
TATTTTTATCACTTTTAAAAGAAATCTAAGCAATATTAGTTGGGTACAATTCTTTCGAGCCAACTCAATCCTTTTCTTCCAATATATTTTTCTTCAAAACTATAGATTGGATCGCTCAAAGCTTCTTTTAAAGAAATAAAATCCCAGCCATTATCCCTATACCAACATAATAGTTCATCAAGATAAAAAGAATTAATAAAATTTGCATGTAATAATAGAACATGTTTTATAGGTCGATTGGCTATTTTATAACTCAAGCTATCATAAAATATTGTTTTTTCAATGATGTGTGCTACGTACTGCTTCCCTATTTCTTTCATTTTAATACTATTTTCATTATAAAAAGCAGTTACAAATTGTATATTATATGCTGATTCATCATTATCTATTGTTACAGGAACAATGGCAAACCCTTTTTTTATCAAATAATCATGAATAGAATCACGTTTTGCTTTAATATTGCCAGTATGAAGCATTGGATAGCGAAAATATTTTTGTGAAATAGCGTAATTGGAAAGCATTGCTTCATTTTTTTCAATATCTAATTCATAACTAAGGCAGGATGCAGAGTTTAAGTCCCAATGTGAATAAGTGTGATTTCCAATAGTATGTCCACGCTTTATAAATTCATCTATTAAATGAGCGTTAAATCTTTTAATTAGTTTCCCAACAACAAAACCGGTTGCTTGAACTTTGTATTTATCTAATGTTGAAAGGATACGATTAAAATATTTTAGTTGCTCTGTTGAATCAATTATATCGTGAGAAAGTGTTGGTAAATCATCTATTGTTATTGTAAGCTTTTTACTTTCTTGAGCATTAAGCAAAAGGCTTGAAATTAAATAGATAACTATAAATACTATGCTAAATTTATATTTCATTATTGTTTCGTTTTTAGTATAAAGTAAAGTTTACTAATTTTAGTCTTTATTTTTCAAAAGTATAAAAAATAGCCTTTGTAAGCATTTAATGAGGTGTTTTTTTTATTTTTATTCATAAATAACACGAAAACAATCATATAAAAATTATTTTATGCTTTTTAACAAAATAAATGAAAATAAATTTGGTTTGTATGTATTTTTTATTATATATTTGCGTATTCAAATACCAAAATACAAAATAAAACAATTGAGCAAAATAATAAACATATTAGAAGCCGCATCAATAGCCATTCATAGTATGGTTACCATTGCTAAAGCAGAGGTTAAAATTAATGCGACTGAGTTGGCAAAAGTTTCAAATTTTTCAAAAAATCATTTGGCAAAAATTATGCATCAACTCACAAAATATGGTTATTTAGTTTCTGATAGAGGACCAAAAGGTGGTTTTGTATTAGGACGTAAGCCTAATGAAATAAGCATACTTGAGCTTTTTGAGTCGGTTGAAGGCAATATTGAAGATATAAGTTGTGTGGGAAATTGTGCTACTTGCCCCTTCAAAGATTGCATATTTGGAGGTTTGGCAAGTAAACTTACCAATGAATTTAAAGAATATTTAAAAATAACCAAAATATCAGACCTAATTTGAGTTCATAAAGTTATAAAGGTTTATAAAGTAATGCTACGAATAGTTGAACTTAAAACCACAATAAAAACAAGCTAATTGAGTTATTAAAGAATACTTAGCATTTGCTAAGTACTTTAAACTTAAATTATGACATCCATTACCACTAAAAAAAACATCAAAAAATATATAATTAGAACGCTTTTAGGTATTCTGATTTTTTTGTTTTTAGCTATAGGCGGCGGATTTTTAATTATTTACTACAATCAAGACACTATAAAAAAACTTTTTGTTGCCGAAATCAATAAATCGTTACAAACCGAAATCTCGGTAAAAGATATTGAATTTTCGGTATTCGATAAATTTCCAAATGCTTCGCTTAGTTTTAAGGAAGTAGTTGCTAAAGATGCTGTACCCGATTCAATTAAAGATACTTTATTGATTGCCAAATCTGTTTTTCTCGAATTTAACCTTTGGGATTTGTATTATAAGCACTATCGTATAAAAAACATAGAACTTAACAATGCTGTGGTAAATCTGAAAGTGGATGAGTTGGGAAACGACAATTTCCATTGCTGGAAATCTATCGGAAAACAAAGCAATACAAAATTTGAATTTTTACTTAAAAACATCAAATTTAAAAATGTACAAATCAAATATATTAATCAAGCAGCTTTACAGTATTATGATATTTTGGTAGAAAATGCGGTTGCAAAAGGCGATTTTTCAAACGATATTCAATCGCTGAAATTAGAAGGAAACCTACAAATCAATCATTTTCAATCGGGCGAAGTGGTTTACTTTAGCAACGAAAAAGCCGAAGTCTCTTTGGCTGGCAATATTAATACCATCGAAGAATCCGTTGAAATACAAAATGGCGATTTACTGCTCAATGATTTAGTTTTCGATGTAAAAGGAAAAATATTTTATGCTTCGTCCAACAAAAAATTACAACTTACCATTAAAGGTAAAAACATTCAATTACACAACTTTATAAAAGAATTACCCAAACAACAACAAGCTTATTTCAATAACTACGAAAGCAAAGGTATTTTTGATTTTAAAATGGAAATAAAAGGAAATTATGGAGGTACTCATCTTCCATTGGTTACAGCAAGTTTTAGTTTTCGCAATGGCGAAATTTTCCATGCAAAAACCAATGCACGCCTTACCAATGTTATGTTTAAAGGCTCATACAACAATGGGCAAGACACCAAATCCGAAAACAACAGCCTTACTATTCAGCAATTTGCGTGCAAGCTAAAAAACGGGAACATTAATGCCAGTTTTACCATCAACGACTTCAAAAATCCAACTATCAATTGCAATGCTTCTGCCAATCTTAATTTGCAGGATTTACATGAATTTATAAAGACTGATAATATTGCAACTATGCAAGGGAATCTTGCTATTAATTTTGATTTTAAAGGGAAAATCAACAAAAAAGCATTAAAAGTAACCGATTTTATTAATAGCCAAACTACCGGACAGGCTACGCTTAGCAATGTTCAGTTACAATTAAAAAATGATCATCGCAATTACACTAATTTTAATGGGATTTTCAAATTTACCAATAATGATATTGAAATTAATACGCTAACCGGAAATATTTCGAGCAGCGATGTGAGTTTGAAAGGTTATTTTAAAAATGTAATTCCTTTTTTATTTCTCGAAAATCAAAAAATAGAAGTAAATGCCAATTTGTTTTCAAACAATTTAGATTTAGATGAAATAATTGGCACTAAACCTACTAAAACTGGATTTGGCGAATTTCGCTTAAGCGATAATTATATATTTAATTTCTCGCTTATTGCTAATACCGCTAAATACAAAAAGTTTAAAGCCAATAATTTAAAAGGAAATTTAAGTTACAATAACCGTCTTTTTAAGGCAGAACAGCTTAGCATGGAAAGCATGGCTGGCAATGTGAGTGGTAACATGATGATAGATGGTTCGCAAAATGCAAAATTTTTGATTAGCTGCAATGCAAACACCACAAAAGTAAACGCACAGCAACTATTTTACGTGTTTGATAATTTTGGACAAAAAAGCCTTACTTCCGATAATATCAACGGAAACATTACTGCCAATGTTCAGTTTGCTGCATTTTTTGATACATTTTTGCAAATTGACAAAAAAAGTATTTGGTCGAAAATAGATGTAAAGATTGAAAATGGGAAACTGTTGAATTACCAGCCATTATTGAAGTTATCACGATTTATTAATATAGATGATTTAAAAGAAGTTAGCTTTAAAACCTTGCAAAATCAAATTCTGATTAACGATGAAACCATTTATATTCCTGCCATGGATATACAATCAACAGCTATAAACCTTGGTATATTTGGCGAACATAAATTTAATAATGCTATTAACTATCGTATCAATATTTTGTTGTCGGAATTAAGTTCTAAAAAACGAAAATTACGCAAACAACAAAAACAGAAATCGCAGCAAGAATTTGGTTATGAAGAAGATGACGGATTAGGTAGAACCAAACTTTTTTTGAAAGTTACAGGAACTATTGATAATCCTATTTTTAAACTTGATGTTAAAGGGCTAAAAGATAAATTGATACTTGATTTAAAAAAAGAAAACCGCAATCTGAACAATATATTAAAAGGAGAATTCAAATGGCTGCGACGAGATTCGGCAGATATTATTCAACGACAGCGTTTTAAGATACAAGAAAAGGGCAAATATATTATTGATTGGGAAGAAACTAAAGAAAACCAAAAAAAACAAACTGTTTTAGATACAATTCCACAATCTAAAACAAAAATAAAGTGGGAAGAATGAGAAAAAATTATGAATGATGAATTATGAAATCATTTAGAGAAATTCAGCATAACATTTTTTACATTTTTTTACCCTATATAAAATATTTTGTATTACTTTTACTCATTCAAATTTTTTTTGAGTTTGTAATTAAAAAAACGAATAAAACTCGCTGAAAAACTTGAGAATCCATTGGTAGTTGAATGCTTGCTTTAATTGCTTCTCAATTTTTTGTGATCCCGACAGGAATCGAACCTGTATTTAAAGTTTAGGAAACTTCCGTTCTATCCGTTGAACTACGGGACCTAATTATTTTGCAAAGATATAAATTTTTCAAAAACTCACAACACCAATACTTCCGACTTCGGTCTTCTAACTTCCAACTATTTTACTTCGCTTCCGTTTTTTACTTCTTCAGTTGGTGCAACAAAACAAAGTTTACCATCGTGGTTTTCAGCCATTAATATCATTCCTTGCGAATCAATTCCTTTTAAGTTCTTAGGCGAAAGATTCACTAAAATACTTACTCTTTGTCCAATAATATTTTCGGCTTCGTAATGCTCTGCAATTCCAGAAACTACTGTACGTTGGTCAATTCCGGTATCAATAGTTAATTTTAGTAATTTTTTGGTTTTAGCTACTTTTTCAGCAGCAATAATAGTTCCGGTACGAATGTCCATTTTAGCAAAATCATCGTATTCAATGTTTTGTTTTGCAGGATTTATTATAACATTGGCAGCATCGTTTGCTTTTTTTGTATCTAACAATTTTTGAATTTGCTGCTCAATTTCAGCATCTTCAATACGTTGAAACAAAAATGCAGCTTGCCCTAATTGATGATTTTCTGCTAAAACACTTATTGTTCCCGCTTCCTTCCATTTTGGGAATTTAATATTCAACATATTAGAAAGTTTCGCGGCTGTAAAAGGTAAAAATGGCTCGCAAAGAATTCCTAAGTTTGCACAAATCTGTAGCGAAATGTTTAATACAGTTTTTACTCGGTTTTCGTCTGTTTTAAATATTTTCCAAGGCTCATTTTCGGTAAGATATTTATTACCTAATCGGGCAAGGTTCATCATTTCGTTAATAGCTTCGCGAAAACGATAAGCTTCAATGCTTTTAGCTATTCTTGATGGAAATAAATTAATCTCATCAATCGTAGCCTTGTCGGCTTCGTTCAATTCGCCTAAAACAGGAACTGTTCCGTTAAAATATTTGTGCGTTAGCACCATGGTGCGATTTACAAAATTGCCAAAAATTGCCAACAATTCATTGTTGTTTTTGGCTTGATAATCTTTCCATGTAAAATCGTTGTCTTTGGTTTCGGGAGCATTGGCACAAAGTACATAACGCAACTCATCTTGTTTGTTAGGGAAATCCACTAAATACTCGTGCAACCATACCGCCCAATTGCGTGAAGTAGAAATTTTATCGCCTTCTAAGTTCATAAACTCATTGGCAGGCACGTTGTCAGGCAAAATAAATGATCCTTCTGCTTTTAGCATGGCAGGAAATATAATACAATGAAACACAATATTATCTTTTCCAATAAAATGAACCAATTTTGTTTCTTTGTCTTTCCAATATTTTTCCCAATCCGAAGTTAGCTCTTTAGTAGCTGATATATAACCTATTGGAGCATCGAACCAAACATACAACACTTTTCCTTCGGTGCCTTCAATTTCTGAAGGAAGTTTTACACCCCAATCCAAATCGCGTGTAACGGCTCGTGGTTGTAGTCCTTGATCTAACCATGATTTGCATTGTCCGTAAACGTTGGTTTTCCAATCATCTTTATGTCCTTCCAAAATCCATTCTCTCAAAAAACCTTCATATTTTTCTAAAGGCAAAAACCAATGTTTGGTTTCCTTTAATACGGGAGCATTTCCGCTAATTGCCGAACGTGGATTTATTAAATCTGTAGCGTTTAAAGTAGTTCCACACTTTTCACATTGGTCGCCATAAGCTTTTTCGTTGCTACAATGTGGGCAAGTGCCTGTAATATAACGATCTGCTAAATATTGTTTGTTTTCTTCATCATAATATTGCATAGATAGTTTTTCAACGAAATCGCCTTTGTAATATAATTTTCTAAAAAATTCATCAGCAGTTTCGTGATGTGTTTTATTAGAAGTTCTTGAATAAATATCAAATGATACACCAAATTCCTGAAAAGATTGTTTGATGATAGCGTGGTATTTATCAACAATTTGCTGTGGTGTAACGCCCAATTGCCTTGCTTTTATTGTAATAGGCACTCCATGCTCATCGGAACCACCAATAAAAATGACATCTTCGCCCATTGAGCGTAAATATCTTACATAAATATCGGCAGGAACATATACACCTGCTAAATGCCCAATATGTATAGGTCCATTAGCATAAGGCAAAGCGGAAGTAACAGTATATCTTTTATATTGCATGTTATTAATATTTGTCGGTTGAAAACTTTATGATTTTACAAAAAATCTGCACTCAAATTATGCCTATCTTGGCTATCTCAAATTGAGTGCAAAGATAAGTAAATTTCAGATTTTAAAAATTTGCTTTTAACTATTATTAAATTAGGTAGAATGAAAAGGAGAAATAACAAAGGAAGTAATTTATTTGCAGGCTTGTTTGTGTTAATAATTACATTGTTGGCAGGTGCCGATTACGATATGCAAAACAATGTTATGTCGATTTCGCATACTAATTTTAATAGTTTTGATGCAACAAACACTAATAATTCTTTTGTTCCCGATGTTCGCAAAGTGCAATTTATTGATAGCCTTATTCATGCAACGTACAAAAAAGGAATGTTCAATGGAAGTATTTTGGTTGCCGAAAAGGGGAAAATATTATACGCTGGAGCTTTTGGTTACAGTAATTTGAAAACCAAAGATACGTTGAGCGTAAATACGCCTTTTCAATTGGCTTCGGTTTCCAAAATGTTTACAGCAAGTGCTATTATGCTGCTGCACGATAAAGGTTTGCTTGAATATGATGAAGATTTAAGAAAATATATTCCCGAATTTCCAACGAATGGTATTACTATCCGAAATTTGTTGAATCATCGTTCGGGATTACAAAATTATATTTATGTGGCTGATAAATATTGGGACAGAACAAAAGTAATTACCAATAATGATATTTCTGCTTTATTTAAAAATAACAATATTAAACCTGCATTTCCTGCCAATCATCATTTTAACTATTGCAATACCAATTATGCTCTGTTAGCTTTGATTGTTGAAAAAATAAGTGGTTTTACCTTTGCCGATTTTATGAAAACCTTTATTTTTACACCTTTAAAAATGAAGAATTCTTACATTTATTGCAAAGCCGATGAGAATTTTATGAAAGGAAGTGCCATTGGATTTTCATATTATTACAGAGGTGGTTTGAGAGCCGAAGTACCTGATTATTTGGATGGTGTAACCGGCGATAAAGGAATGTATTCGAGTGTAGAAGATTTATATTTATATGATCAAGCTTTATACCAATGTCGCTTGATGAAGCCATCAGTAGTGGCTGAGGCGTTTGAGGCTTCTCCTGACGACAACGGGAAAACTAAAAAGTATGGTTTTGGTTGGCGTATCAGGGTAAGCGAAGACCAGAAAAAAGAAGTCTATCATTATGGTTGGTGGCGAGGTTTTCGCACTTATTTTATTCGTGAACTTACCGATAAAATGACTGTTATTTCTTTAAATAATCGTTCTAATGTGCATATCAACGATGTTCTATGCCAAATACTTAATTATGGCGAGCAAGCTAAAAACAATGGCGAATCCGAAGAAAACGAGGAATAAGCATATAATAGAACCACAATGCTTTTTATGATATGAAAATAGACAAAGATAAAATTTTGCTAAGAAAAGCAACTATTGAAGATATTGACATTATTATTAGATACAGAATTATCTTTTTAAAAGAATCTCAATCTATTTCATCCCCAAAGCTGGAAGCTCTTTTAAAACAATCTTTAAGGCAATATTTTGCAAAATCACTGGAGAATGGTTCATTTATTTCTTGGATTGCAGAATATGAAAACAAACCTATTGGATTCAGTGGAATGGTTATTAGAGAACAACCGGGTAATTTTGAAATACCAAATGGTAAAACAGCTTATATTTTAAACATGTTTACTATTAAAGAATTTAGAAAAAATGGAATTGGTTCATTATTATTTCAAAAATTAATAGACGAAGCTAAATTAAAAAATCTTGATAAAATTGAATTACATGCTACCAATGATGGCGAGCCAATTTACAGGCAATTCGGATTTATTGAACCACAACATAAAGCATTGGAGATAACAATAAATAAAACACCTATTCCTAACGATTAACTATACACATCTAAGAATCCTTTCTGTCAGGAAAAAGGCAAAACATTAAAAAAATAATTGAATGCAAATAAAAAGAAAGCCTGAGTGGCTCAAAATAAAATTATCGAAAGGCGATGATTACCTAAAAGTAAAAGAAATCGTAAAGCAACACCATGTTCATACTATTTGTGAGAGTGGCGATTGCCCCAATTTAGGTGAATGCTGGAGCAGAGGAACTGCTACCTTTATGATTCTTGGAAATATATGTACAAGAAATTGCAGATTTTGCAATGTAACAACAGGAAAACCGCTACCACCGGATACAAACGAACCATTAAATATTGCAAATTCAATTAAATTAATGAATTTAAAACATTGTGTGATTACTTCCGTTGATAGAGATGATTTACCTGATTTTGGTGCTAATCATTGGGCTGAAACCATACAGAAAATAAAAGAATTGAATTCCGCTACTACCATTGAAGTTTTAATTCCTGATTTTCAAGGAAATAAAACTTCTTTGCAAAAAGTAATGGATGCAAAACCCGAAATAATTTCGCATAATTTAGAAACTGTTGAAAGATTAACACCTGCAATTAGGAACAAAGCTAAATATCGCTTGAGTTTGGAAGTATTGAAATACATTTCTCAGGGTGGAGTTACCGCCAAATCAGGAATTATGCTTGGGTTGGGAGAGACTGAAGAAGAAATTTTGCAAACTATGGACGATTTATTAGCTATTGGTTGTAAAATAATTACAATTGGTCAATATTTACAGCCATGTCGTCAAAATATATCAGTTGAAGAATATATTACACCCGAAAAATTTGAATTTTATCGCCAAAAAGCCTTAGAAAAAGGCTTTGAATTTGCCGAAAGTGCTCCTTTGGTAAGGTCGTCCTATCATGCAGAAAAACAGATAAAGGTTAAAGAAATCAAAGGTTAAAGTGCTCAAAGGTTAAAGTGTTCAAAGGTTAAAGTATTCAAAGGTTAAAGGAAAAAGTAAAAAGGAAAAAGTAAAAAGAGAAAAACGATATTACAATAGATTGTAAATATTTCAAGTACAATTACTTATAAGTTGCGATATTTTTAACTTTAGGCACTCAAGACACTTTAAGTATTTTAGGCACTTTTTTGTGTCTTCGTGGCAATACAAAAAAAAGAGAATATGTCAAAAAAAACTATATTTCATTCGTTTCAGGAAATTGATTATCAGGAATGTTGGGATTATCAGGAAACGTTGTTTAATGCAATTCTTACTGAAAAACGGCAAGACAAAACCGATATTATCAATCATTTAATTTTTTGCCAACACCCTCATGTATATACACTTGGCAAAAGCGGTTCCGAAGATAATATGCTTATCAATTACATTCAGTTGCAAGCAAAAAATGCCACTTTTTATAAAATTAATCGTGGTGGCGATATTACCTATCATGGTCCAGGTCAATTGGTTGGGTATCCTATTTTAAACCTAACTGCTTTTAATTTAGGCGTTAAGGATTATATATACAGCTTAGAGGAAGCTATTATTTTATCTTTAAAACATTACAACATTGATGCTGAAAGGCTCGAAGGGGCTATTGGCGTTTGGTTAGATGTGAACGAACCTAAAAAAGTAAGAAAAATATGTGCAATTGGCGTAAGAACAAGCCATTGGGTGAGTATGCACGGTTTTGCTTTTAATATTAATACCGATTTAGATTATTTCAAACATATCAATCCATGCGGTTTTACTGATAAAGCTGTAACTTCGTTGGAAAAAGAATTAGGAAAAAAACTTGATTTTAATGAAGTAGCTGAAATAGTTAAATTAAATTTGCAAAAAGTATTTAACTTTGAATTTATAAAAAATG
>CAYTJB010000100.1:0-10202 GCA_964437995.1 uncultured Bacteroides sp.
CAATGGACCTTCAAACGACCAAATCCAAGTAAATGAAGTATCCATAGGAGTAGTTAAATTTCTGAAATTGATAAGTGGGTTTAACCTTGTGCCAATTGGTGGATCCCAAGTAAAATCAACTAATGGTTGAGGATAACTGGTTATATAATTAGCTGGAGTAAGGTAGGTATTTGAACATCCTTGAGCAGTTATTGCGTTCAAAGTAATTTGATAGCTTCCTGCATTAAATATATGAGTAGGACTTGCAAGTGTTGATGTTTGTCCATCGCCAAAATTCCAAAGGTAAGTTGAATTTGTCGGTGATGTTTCATTTGCGAATGGAACCGTAAATGGTTCGCAACCTTTAAGAATATATGGGTTTATTATAAAACTAACCTGAGGTGAAGGATTAACAGTAACTGTAATAGTATCTTTTCCTGTACAAGTTAATGTATGAGAAGTATTGTAATTTTCTATTGTTACTACATAATTAAAAGGTACTGGACCATTTATAGAATAAATAGTATCAGTAGTTATAGTTGGAGTTGTTAGAATGCCTGATGAATATGTAGTCCAAGAAAAAGCTCCGCCAGTAGTAGTAACATTGGTAGGGTTTAATAAAATTGTATTAGGATAACATAATGCAGTATCTGAAGGCAAAACTGGATGAGGTGTTTGAATTACATTCATAGAAGCTGTGGTATCCCAAACACAGCCAAACTCATCTACCAATGCAATATTGTATGTATAATTACCGCCTACAGTAGCATTAACTATTGCAGTAGTATCATCTATTGCAGTAATTAAAGGTCCCGAAAATCCAACAGAATCAATTTTTACATTATATGTCCAGTTATTAGGCATTAAATTAGCTGTTAATTCTAAATTCCATTCAAAAATATAGCCATTGTCTGAACCATAATCATCTTTAATTTCCAAATTCCAGATACCATTTAATGGGCATCCTAATAAACCAGATAAAGAGTTTTGTGGTTTAATGTATTTGGTATGGTTAATTTGATTAGTAGAATCTATGGTTCTGCCTCCATTAACCATTACAGTTCTGGTAGTGGAAGCACTTCCGTCAAGATCTGTAAGTGTAAGGTTATCATTCTGATATCCTGTTGCTTCTGACCAACAATAAGTCCACCCAACACCTACAGAATTATTTGCTGGTAAACAACCATTATCGTGTGAATGATGGCTTGTACCACCAAAAGGTATTCCCATAAAATTCCCACTTGAAGTAGTATTTGGGTCTAAAGTAACAACATTCCCATTCGGACAATATATTCTAAAACCTAAATCACCGGCAAAGGAATGTTCCATATTTACACATATAGCAAGTATATCATTTGCACTTTGAAGCGTTGCACCCGGAGGAAAATTATTAAAAGTTACATATGTATTATATACACCAGGAAGGCAAATAGGTCCATCCGGGAGAAATAATGTACTGTCAAAACCTTGTTTAGATGTTTGAGTAAAACCCATAGGTTCAACTACTACCACTGAATTAGGATTGTATCCAACACTTATTATTTTTGTACTACCAGAACACATATCTGCCAATGGTTGAATTGTAGTAGTAGGCCTTGAGGATATTCTAACCCTTGCACTTAAAGCATTGGTACTTATGCAACCATTGGAATCAATAATTTTAAGCATTATATCATAACCTCTTCTCAGTGTATATGTTTTTGTAATTACTTGTCCAGTATCTAAGGTTCCATCACCAAAATCCCAAATAAAAGTAGAAGAAGCATTGCTTTGATGGTAAACACTGTTGTTTTCTGGAAATAATCCATTTCCTGCAAAAGTAATTGAACTACCAAGGCATATATCCATATAGTTGCTATCATTAGGACGAGGTGTTGTTAGAATAGTATCAAAAGCAGCAATTACTTTTTGACAAGCTTTTGTGCAAATAAGTGCAGAATTCCAACCTGCAGCTTCATTCGCTCCATCAGAAACAAACTTAAAAGTTAAATTCCCCGAAGGGTTATTAATACTTGCTTGCACCATATTTTGTCCTGCAGAAAGTGGGTTGTTATTATTATATTTCCCAATTAAAGGAGATGTAATGTTTGGTCCATCATACACAAATAATGTGTCACTTGGATGAACATCAAAACTGATAAAACTAATACTAATATGAGTATTAGTAGGGTTGCTGGAGGCAAAAGTAACAGTAAGATTTTGGTTAGTAGCATAATTACCAGATCCATTATCCAAAAAATAACCTGTACATGCTGTAACAGTTTGCCCATTACTTGACACAATGTCATAATTTTGGGCAGTAAGATTGCTACTTAAAAATAATAAAGAAACAATTATTAAATAATATTTTTTCATTTTGCAATATGTTTGATAATAAATTAAAAACTACTTTTTACTTTTTTGTAACATCTGAAAATCTTCTTTTATATATTTTTCAGGGCGAAAAACAATTGCTATTCCAGCTTCTTTCCAAATATAAGTTGGAGTATCTAAGTATCCTGTTTGAAAGTTATATTTCAACACATTAAAAGTAGTTTTGTTATACACCTTTTCTTTAAAAGAAATTTTAGTAACAACACCTTTTTTTGATTTCTCAAATAATGTATTTATATCAATACCTGTAACCGGTTTTTCGGCTTTCAAACTTGCTACATAATATGCGTTATCAAGATAATAATTCAAATATTGAATTTGTTCAGGATTTGTTTTTACTAAATTATCAAGATACGCTTTTTCGTAACATTGATACAAACGTGCATCGGGAATTACATTTGTGTTTTGTGCGAAAGCAATATTGCTAACAAACAAAACCATGATAAACAAACACTTACCAATAAAATTAATTGTTTTTTTCATTTTTTTGTGGATTAATTTAAGAATTACAAAAGTACAACTATTTTTATAAATAATTGTAGAATTATTCATGAGACGTTTCAATTTCAGAAAAGGTTGTATGGGTTTTAGAAAATTTAAACAAATATTTTTCAAACTTTCTACTGTTATGTTAACTTTATTATGACGTACCATATTTAATGTAACTAATTGTTAAATAATACCATTACTTATTATAAATTAGTTTATTAGAATTTGGTATAATATTTTCAAATTAACATAACACTACTTTACAAACTCATTAAGGTGCTATTCTTTTAATTTTCCACGTTTTTGCATCTTTACTGCAATATTTAATACGGTCGTGGAGGCGGTTTTCTCTGCCTTGCCAAAACTCTATTCTTCTTGGTATTACACAATATCCGCCCCAATTATCGGGGCGTTTGATGGGTTTATCGCCTTGTTTTTTTATAAATAACTGATGCAGCATTTCTATATAATTCCTGTCGGGGATAGTAGTGCTTTGCTCCGAAATACAAGCACTCACTTGACTTTCGTAAGGACGTGCGGCAAAATATTCGTCTGATTCTTTTTTTGAAACCTTTACTGCTTCTCCTTCAATACGCACTTGTCGCTCCAATTCCTTCCAATAAAAAACCAATGCTACATTGGGATTTTTTTTGATGTGATTTCCCTTGCGACTCTCGTAGTTGGTAAAGAAAGTAAAACCCTTTTCATCAAAGCTTTTTAACAAAACCATGCGTGCCGAAGGAAAGCCTTTGGTAGAAATAGTAGCAAGTGTCATTGCTGTTGGCTCTTCTACTTGAGCAGCAATTGCTTCATCCAGCCATTTTCCAAACTGTTTGTAAGGATTAGGGTCAATATTGCTTTCTATTAGTTGGAATTTCTTATAATCTTTCCTTATTTTTGCAATGTCGTCTTGCATAATTTTTAAATTTTCACAAAATTACAATAACAATGCAAAAAATTAAAAGTTTTATTTCAATACTTGGGTTTTTAATCTTGTTTCAACACGGTTTTGCACAATCATCGGCTGTTATGTATAATGATGCGGTTGATTTAATGCGTAAAGCCAAATATACCGAAGCAATTGAAATATATAATAAAATTATTGCCAAAAGCCCTTTTTATTACGAAGCCTATGCCGATAGAGGAAACTGCTATTTTGCATTGGGCAAAAATGCCGAAGCACTAAAAGATTATAACACTTCTATTTCAAAAAACAAAGAATACTATTTAGTGTATTATTACAGAGGTATTTACTATTTAAGTCAAAAAGATTACAAGCTTGCTTTAAGCGATTTTAATAAAACCATTAGCATAAAGCCCAATTTTGCAAGTGTTTATCAAAAGAGAGCTGTAATGTACTACGAAAGCAATGATTATGAAAAAGCATTGGCAGATTACAATAAATCAATGGATTATGATAAATTCAATGCCAGCTTGTATTTTGGAAGAGGGAATGTATATGCTAAACAAAAAAAATACACCGAAGCCAATGCAGATTTTACCAAAGCCATCGAGCTAAAATCAGATTATGCGGAAGCTTTTCACGAAAGAGCAAAATTGAATTGGGAAAAAGCTTATCCAACATTGGCGATTAATGATTTAACCAAATTAATCTCAATGAATTATAATTTGAAAGAAATCTTAACCGAAAGAGGAAACGCCTATTATCAAATAAAAAAGTACAGCGAAGCCTTAGCAGATTATAATCAATTAACAACTATGTTAAAAGTTACGTTGCCTGAGATTTATATGAAAAAAGCCAACTGCAATGCAGTCTTAGGAAATACTGATATAGCAATAAAAGATTATACAAAACTTACAACATCAGTACGCGACAACGAAGAAGCATGGATAAAACGTGGCGAATTATATGCCAAGCTAAACAAAATTCCACAAGCCATTGCCGATTTTCGTAAAGCATTGGTTATTAATCCCAAAAGCACAGATGCATACAAAGGAAGAGCTAAAATGTACATCAATCAAAAAAGATACGATTTAGCGATGGACGATTTAAACGAAGCTATAAAGATAAAACAAGACGGCGAAGCCTATTATTTGCGAGGAGCCATTAAAAGCGTAAAAAATGACGACAAAGGAAGTTGTGCCGATTTAAAAATTGCAGCAAACTTAGGTTTTGAAGAAGCTGTCCTTAAAGTTAGCGAACTTTGTCCATAAAACTACGAAAGCACAAAATTATTTTTGTGCTTTCGTAGTTAGTAGTAAAGAAAAAAATTATATCTTAATTGGTATTATTTAAGTCCCAATACTTCTTTGCCTTGTTCAAAAACAATATCAACAGGGATATTGGCGGTTTTTAATGCATCTAATTCTTTTTGTAATTGTTCTTTGATGGTTGCATTGTCTTTTAAGAAAGCCGAAGCACCTTCATAGTCACCATTACCTTGTAAAACTAATATTTTTTCCGCCCAAGCATTTACGGCTAATTTCATTTTAGCAAAGTCGGTTTTATACGTTCCATCAGCATTACGAGCAAATGCTCCCATGCTTTCAAAGAAATTAAAACACATCATATTGGCTTTGCCATGTGAGCTGGCTGCTCCAAAACGTACCGAACGGAAAATACCTGCCATAAAAGTAACATAACTATCTTCGGCTGTAATATCTTTTATTTCTCCTTTTTCAATAAGTTTATTAACTATAAATAACCCTAAAATATCAGCTTTGGCTTCTTCCCACGATGAATAAACGTCTTTTAAGGCTTCTCTTGTAGTTCCTTTTTTAGTGATAGTGTTTTTTATACCTAAACCATGTCCAACTTCATGAAACATAACATTATTGAAGAAAGCATCAAATTTAACATTGGCTAATTGATTTGGATCGGTAAGTTTTTGTGCAATTGGCATCAAAATATTATCAAATTTGGCTTTCATTGAATTTTTCAATTGTAACCTTCTCGAACCTTTTTTCAATTGAACTTTTTCGTCGTTTGGTAAATTTATAGCAATGGTTTTACTTCCAGAGTTACAATCGCCGGCATAATAAATAGCATCATAAACACCCAAATCAGACGATGTTCCCGGAACTTCTTTCTTGTATTTTCCATCAACAGGAAGTTCTTTTTGTATTTGAGGAAGCATCGCAATGTATTTGTCTAACTTTTTGCTCCATTCTTTATCTTTTACAAGGATAAAAGATTCAAAAGCAGCTTTATAACCAAATAACGCATCTTCGTAATTTTCGATAGGCCCAACTACAAAGTCAATTCCGTTGGTTTTCATGTCCATCCAAGCCATATCACTGGCAAAATAATCGCTGGTTAATAAAGCTTTGGCTCTTAATTCTAAGTATTTTTTCAAGCCTGCATCTTCTGCCAGTAAAGCTGCTTTTTTGATAAGTTCGGCTGCTTTTTCCAATTCGGCTTTGTAGGCTTCGTGATACCAAACTGATTTTAATTTTCCATCTTCACCACGTTGAATAATAGTATATAAGTTAGTTTTGTTTTTATCGGTAAATTTTTCAAACTCTTCTTTGGTCATGTCGGCAGGATAAAAGTTAACACCTTTAGGTTTTTCGCCTATTCCGCTGATAAAAGGTTTGTTATTTTCTAATCTTTCCCAAGGACCATAGTTAATCATGGCAAATTGTTTGGTATCAGGGTCGCTGATAGTATCCAAAAATGCACTTTTATCTCCAATGGTTTGTTTCCAATACAGTTCGTCCATAATTTGAGCAACTTCCAATAAAATTGGAATCATTTGTTGTTCTTTTTCTGTAAGTTTCGATAAATCGTAGCTTAACTTAACTGTAGCAAACTTTGCAAGGTTTTCTTTCATAACATTGGTTGAATCGCCATTAGTATTGGCTGTTTGTTTTGATTTTGAGTTGCAACTTGATATTGCTATAATAAGCAATGCTATTGCAATTGGGCTGAATAATTTTTTAATCATTGTTTTTTGTTTTTAAGTTGTTGGTTACTAAAATTTAATTAATCAAAAAGTTTTAAGATTGAAGTGCGAAGTTAATAATATTTTTAAAATAGAAACTGAAGCAAAATAGATTCTTTTTATTTTTTGTAAGTTTGCAGCGAAAAGAAAATCCATGACAAAAAACATCCGAAACATAGGAATATTAGCACATGCCGATGCCGGAAAAACTACGCTAACCGAACATTTTTTGTTTACAAGCGGTGCTACTAAAAAGTTAGGGAGCGTAGATAGTGGCACTACACAAACGGATTCGTTAAATGTTGAAAAAGAAAGAGGAATTTCGGTGCGTTCAGCCAATACATCCTTTGTTTGGAGCGATACACAAATTAATTTGATTGATACACCTGGTCATGTTGATTTTTCGGCTGATGTAGAACGTATTATAAGGGTAATAGATGCGGCTGTTTTGGTTGTTTCTGCAGTGGAAGGCATTCAGGCACATACCGAAACTTTGTGGTTGGCGTTAAAAGCAAATAAAATTCCCACCTTAATTTTTATCAATAAAATTGACAGAGTTGGAGCCAATACCGAAAACGTTATCAACGAAATTCATAAAGAATTAACTCAAAATACCATAACATTACAACAAACAATCAACGAAGGCAATAACGATGCAACTATTGTTTCTTGTTGGGATTCGTCTGTTATAAATGAAAATTTGCTTGAAACAATTGCATCAACGGATGATGTTTTATTAGACAAATATATTAACGAAGAAGCTGTTACATATAATGAAGCAAACAATTATTTAGCAAAAGCGATTCATTGTTGCGAATTATTTCCTGTTTTGATGGGTTCTGCAAAAAACGAAACAGGAATTGAAGAATTGTTGAATGCTATAAATCTTTATCTCCCAAATCCAAAAGGAAATGAAAAACAAGCTTTGTCGGCTTTGGTTTACCGCATTGAATACGATAAAAACGTAGGAAAAATAGCTCACGTAAGAATTTTTGATGGAAATATTGCCAATAGGGAAGTTGTAAACAACGTTACACAGAATTTGCAAGAAAAAGTTACGCGAATCAGAAAAGTAAGCAATGGCAAATACGAAGATGTTGCCAACGCCACTGCCGGCGATGTGGTTGGAATTTGTGGATTTAACAATGCACAAATAGGAGATATTTTAGGCAATGCTTCCGATTTTATTTCGCCAAGTGTAAGCCTGCGTACACCTTTGCTAACGGTTCAGGTTAAAGCCTTAAATGAAAAAGATTACGCAGCTTTAGCCGAAGCATTGCAAGAGCTTTGTGCCGAAGACCCTTCCCTTGACTTTCAGTGGTTGAAAGATGAAAAAGAATTGCATGTAAAAATTATGGGATGGATACAAATGGAAATATTAGCGCGTATTATCGAAGACCGTTTTCAAATAAAAGCCCAATTTGAAAATCCTACCGTAATTTATAAAGAAACGCCTTCGAGCATTGCCGAGGGGTTTGTGCGATATTGGATGCCCAAACCTTGCTGGGCTATATTAAAATTTCGTATCGAACCTGGCGAAAGGGGCAGTGGTGTGAAATACGAAAGCAAAATAGGCGTAAACGATGTATTGCAAAAATACCAGAATGAAGTTGAAAGAACCATTCCCATAGCATTACAACAAGGTATTAAAGGCTGGGAAGTTACAGATATTAAAATTACGTTGATAGAAGGCGAAGATCATGAAATGCACACCCGTCCGGGCGATTTTGTGGTGGCAACACCCATGGGAATTATGGATGGTTTGGTAAATAGCGGAACTACATTACTCGAACCCATGATTTCTTTTAAAATTTCAGCCACAGAAGATTTATTGGGTGCCATTACCAGCGATATTACACAAATGCGGGGAAGTTTCGACAGCCCAAATATGGAAAACGGACGATTTGTTCTTTGTGGCATTTTGCCTTTGGCTACATCGCTTGATTTTCCTGTAAAATTAAGCTCACGTTCGGGTGGCAAGGCAAAAATTTCTACACAATTTCATAGTTATCGCCCATGCACCGACGAACAAGGCGTAACAAGACCCTTTAAAGGCATAAGCCCATTGGATACCGCTAAATATATTTTAAAAGCAAGGAAAGCTTTACAGTAGGGTTGTTGATATTATAATGTTCCCAGGCTACATGCTGCCATGCTTTTTTATTTACTCAACTTCTTAAGAAGCACTGACTACGAATTTAGTAAAATATTTTCCAAGAAGCACAAGCTAAAAGCCTAGTAAAGTGTAGCCTGTGTTGTACGTAGGCCTGTTATTCCATCCCATAGATCTCCTTAAATAATACAATTGATCTGTTCAGTAATGCAACAAATCGCGGTATGTCTTTTATCAATGTGTTGTTTCTATCATATTTACTTTTGGGTGTCTGATCATTGATAATTGAAGGATATCTTGTTGTCGCTTCATGTGGTGATGTAAGTAATGAAAGATTAATCCAAACATATGAAACAAAAGCGTATTTCCTTTCAGCTATTATCCTTTGTTTATGCTTTATCAAATTGTCTGAAGTAATTTCATCACTATTCTTTATTGCATCTTCTGAGAGGGCTTTTATGTTTTCATCGTTTTTAAAATAATTGATAAAATGTTCATGGGTTTTAACAAAGTCGTATTTAAGTTCATTGAATAGTTCTTGTTCATTAATGATAGGTTCTTTATCAAGTTCTGCAACTCCTTCAAAAAATTTAATGCTTTCTTCTGGGGTATAATTTGAGTCAAGTTCAGTATTACTTAGCTTTGTATGCAAGGCTTTAAGATTATTGAAATTTGCTTTCAGTTTTTGCTTATCCCTTTGATGAGGAGGAACAAATTCGGGAATTAGTGATTGATAGTTGATTAGTCCGTCTAATTCATTGATTTGATTTTGAAATAATCTTGTAAATACTTTGTGAGGTAAATGATTGATCTTGTTTGTCATCTCTTCGGGTTTAATAGCTTGAGTTTTAATTCCGAAAGATTTGACTAATTTTTCAACAGATTGTTGCAACTGAAACAATGCTAAGTTGTAATGATTTGAATTATATAATAATAATACAGAATTCAAATCTTCGATTGCTGTTTCAAATAATTTATCTGATAAATCCATAATTTAAGGTAAAGTTCCATTAAGCTTACGTACAACTCGTTTATATATACAGAAAAACTATATAAAGCATGCCATTTTGGATGGCTTTATACAGTTTTTTCCATTTTTATTTTTTTACAAAAATACTATTTCTTTGTAAACGCTTCTGTTGTATTATCAATTTTTTCACTGTAGTATTGAATATTTTTGTTTGCTTATTATTATTTTGAATTTTATTTATCTTTGTAAAAAACTAAGCTATGGAAAACTTTCAAGAAATTATAATCAATCGTCGTAGTATTCGCAAATATGCTTCCCATGCAATTAAGCAAGAACAAATTGAAAATTTGCTGCAGGCAGCCATGTATGCACC